>DATAJN010000572.1:0-3312 GCA_036262105.1 Ilumatobacteraceae bacterium | reverse complement strand
AGATGACCGCGTGCTGCTTCGAGCGGGCTCACCCGGCAAACGCTCCCATGATCCGGCGTAGCTCGGAACCGGCGAGCGTGACGCCGTCCCGCAGCAGCGCATCGACGAGCGGATCGCCACCGCCGGTCAACTGTTCGAGTTCGGCAGGGTCGTATTCGAGCACATCGCACGCAGATCCGGTCCACAGCTGCACCTGCTCGGCGAGCGTTGCGACGGCTTGGGCCCACTGTGGATCGTCGGCGGCAACGTCGAGCGGCCGCACGATGAGCAAATCGACATCGCTCGACCGACCGGCCTCGCCTCGAGCCGTCGACCCGAACAGGACCACGGCGACCGGCTCATCACTCCAGGTTGCCACGGCCTTACCGACTCGTCGGCGGAGCTCGTCTCTTGAGTCGAGCAATGCCTCGACCGCCCGGTACGCCAGATGCTCGCGATTGATCTCGTAGCCGCCCGGAACCCGAAGAACCAGGCCGCTGCGTGCGAACGTCGCAAGCAGTCGACTCACCGTTGGCTGGCTCACAGAGCCAGTCAACGACGCAATCATGCGACCTGACAGCGGCAACCCCGCCCGGCACAGCACGGTGAGTACCCGTGCCTTGTCGGGTGAGGCAAGCGCCTCGATGGGATGGTTGAGGTACATCAGGGCTCCTTCGCCCTGATTCTACATCGAATCGTCCGATTCAACAATGAATCAGTTAACTCAATCCTGACTCACCATGCAGGGCCGCACCTAGGCCAGGGTGATGTCGATCGCACTTCCGCGTGGAAGGAGTTGACCGGGAAGGATGTCGGCCCCGTGGTACTGCGCGCCGACGAGGACTCCGTCGGGGTTGCCGTTGACAGTCCCGACCGCGAGCCCGGCGGCCACCAACGTGTCGGTTGCCTGCTGCAGGGTGAGGTTGGCGAGCGGCACAACGGCCACGATGTCGGGGCCTTTCGAGACGGCGACGCTGATGGTCGCGCCACGGTCGACGTTCGTGTTGGGAGCAATGTCCTGGGCGACGATCAGGCCCACACCAATGGTGTCGCTGAACTGTGGATCGACCTGGGCGATGAGCACGCCCTGCGCGGCCAGAGCAGCCGTGGCGTCGTCGATGGTCCTGCCGGTGAGGTCGGGAACCACACGTGGTTGCGGCCCGGCCGACAGGACCACCGACACCGTTGTCTTCGGTGTCACGGTGTCGCCGGCCTTCAACCCGGGCTGCTCAGGCACCATCCAACTGACGACCGTGCCTGCGGGGATGACCTCGTCGAAGGCCGGATCGGCCTGCACCAGCACCAAGCCCAGTCGATCGAGGTTGTCGGTCGCCTGCTGCAGCGTGAGGCCGACGAGGTTGGGAAGTGGCCGCGGCGCGGGCCCAGCGCTGACGACCAGCTGGAACGGCTTGTTCTGTTCGAGCGATGTGGCCTCGCCGGGCTGCGTGCGGATGACGACGCCCGTTGGAACGTCGTCGCTGGCCTCGCGGGTGACCACCGCATTCCAGCCGAATCCCGAGATCTGGTTGAGCGCCTCCGCCTCGGCGAGCCCGGCAAGGTGCGGGACGACGTAGATGTGCGTCTTGTCGCGTGTGGCGAAGTACGTGATGCCCCCAGCAGCGGCAGCGAGCACCAGCAACAGTGGCACGATCCATCGCAGGCGTCCGCGGCGCGGCGCTGGTTCGAATGTGCCTGGCTCCGACGCGGCCGATGGGTGATGGGCTCGCGACAGCTCGGCGTCGGTCGGCACGTGCTCGACGGGCGCCGGCGCGGGTGCCGGTGGTCGGGCGATCGATCCTGAAGCGTCGCCGAACAGACCGGCATGCGGGAGGTTGATCGGTGCGGGGCGCGGCAGCTTCTCGGCCGCCTGCACCAACGCACGTCCGAACTCGGCCGCCGAGTAGCGATCCTCGGGGAGCGGCCGGCCGGCTCGCTCGAGCACAGCGGCCAACGGACCCAGGTCTGCAGACACCGGCATGAGGTGGCCGATTCGATTGCCGAGTGTGGCAACGGTCGAATCGCCGGCAAACGGCACCGACCCCGACATCGGCTCGAGCATCGTCAAGCACAGTGAGTAGACGTCGCCCTTCGGACCTCGTTCGCCGGTCTCGGCCAGTTCCGGCGCGGCGTACATCGCCAGTGCATTGCTGACGTGGGCACGGTTGGTCCACAACGCCTCGCCGACGACGTTGGCGAGGCCGACGTCGGTGACCCGCAGGCGTTGGTCGTCACCGAACACCAACGTGGACGGACGGATGTCGCCATGTGCCAACCCGCGCCGGTGGATGACGTCGAGCGCCTTGCACGTCTCCAAGCCGACCATCAAGGCCTGCGATGGCGACAACGTGCGACCCCGATCGAGGTACTCGCGCAGGCTGCCCCCACCGACATGTTCGACCACCACGTACATCGCCTTGCGGTCGTTCCACACATCGGCGCCCCAGTCGTAGATCTCGGCGATGTTGGGGTGTTTGATGGAAGCGCCCTGTTCGGCCGCGAACCGGAACGCGCGCTCGAAGCCCTCTCCGGCGCTGAGGTCGGGATGCACCACTTTCATGGCGACGACGCGTCGTTCGACCAGGTCATAGGCGTCAAAGACGGCAGCGTCGACACCACTGCCGCGGCGAGGCCCGAGTTTGTAGCGACCCGCCACGACCCGACCGTTGAATTGTGTATCCATCACCGTCATGGGGAACTTCACGCTATCGCTGCCCGAGGTGCGGTGGGCGTACAGGTGTGAAATGCGCACGGTCACGGAAGAATGAAGCAATGAGATTGCGGCGTCTTGACCAGCAGCAACGACGGCTGTTGGTGTGCAGTCTGGTGATAGCCGGTGGCATCGTGATGGTGGTCCTCGGCTTCATGTCGTCGGTCACCGGGCGAAAGGCGTTGGCCCTACCGCCGACGATCGAAGACATCGATCCGGTTCGCGGTGCCGTGCGCGTTCCAGCGCAAACCGAGGTGTTCGTCGACCTGCTCGCCGGGTACACCGGCGTCCTGGTGATCGATGGTGTCGAGCTCGAGACCGTCGATCCCAACGATCCCAACGACCCCGACGCTCCGGCGCCGGTAGCACCGGGACAGCAGGTCACACTGCCTCCGACGACGATCTACGAACGTGGAAATGCCACGCTCACCTTCGTGCCGAGCAGCCGGGCGAAGATCGAATCCTTCGCGCAAGGCACGCACACCGCGACAGTCATCTTCTGGAAGATCATCGGTGGGTCTCGTCAACGATCGAGCACATACACCTGGACGTTCTCCGTCTTCTGAGGTCCGGCGCATCCTGTGGAGTGTTTCGAGGTCGTCAGGCGCCGACGAAAGACTCCACAA
>DATAJN010000571.1:0-8678 GCA_036262105.1 Ilumatobacteraceae bacterium | reverse complement strand
CTCGAGCTCGGTTTCGTCGTGGATTTCCACGAGCACGTCGAGCCCGATGCTCGTCGCCAGCTGATGAAAGCCGACCAGCTCCGCCTTGTCGAGGGCTGCGGCGATCAACAACACGCAGTCGGCGCCCATCAGCCGTGTGTCCAGCACATCGCGCTCGCTGACGGTGAAGTCCTTGCGCAGGACGGGCAACGGGCATGCGGTGCGCGCCGCCTGCAAGTCGCCGACCGACCCTCCGAAGAAGAAGCTGTCGGTGAGCACCGACAGACAGCTCGCGCCGCCGTTGTCGTAGGCGATCGCCAGAGATTCGGGATCGAGATCGGCGAACAGATCACCCTTTGACGGTGACCGTCGTTTGATCTCACCGACGACCGCGAGCTCCGCACGACCGCGCAGCGACGCGGCGAAGCCACGTGCGGGCGGCATCTGCTGGGCGTCACGCAGCAGTGCGTCGATCGGGCGGTGGTCCGACTCGGCCATCTCGCGGTGATGTTCGAGGATGCGGTCGAGGTATGTCGCCAAAGTCGCTGCCCTTGTCGCCGTTTGGAGGTCGAGTGGATTCAATGCTCGGTCGGAACCGTACCAGCGTGTCAGCATGACTGCCGTGGGTGAATCTGCGACCGAACGTACCGTCGTCGTCGTCGAGGACGACCCGAGCATCGCCGACCTCATCGACATGTACCTGCGACGCGCCGGCTTTCGCGTGCTGCAGGCAGCGTCCGGCGAACGCGCCCTCGAGCTGATCGACCAACAGCGTCCCGCCATCGTGCTGCTCGACATCGGTCTTCCCGACATCGACGGCTTCGAGGTCTGCCGGCGCATCCGAGTCACGAGCACGTTGCCGGTGCTGTTCCTCACTGCACGCGATGGCGAGATCGATCGGGTGCTCGGCCTCGAGCTCGGTGCCGACGACTACGTGACCAAGCCATTTTCGCCGCGCGAGGTCGTTGCCAGGGTGAAGGCGATCCTGCGGTGTGGTCAACCGACGATCGCCGATGCATCGGTGGTCGATGTCGGGGAAGGGATCGAGCTCGACCTGGCTCGCCGCGAAGTCCGAGTTCAGGGGGAACCGGTTGCCTTCGCGACACGCGAATTCGACCTGCTCGCCTACTTGGCGCGCAATCAGGGCATTGCGCTTTCGCGACAGCAGCTGATCGACGGCGTGTGGGGTGCGGATTGGTACGGCGACGACCGTACAGTCGACGTGCACGTTCGTCAGTTGCGCAAGAAGCTCGGGGACGATCTCCCGCTGGCGACGGTATGGGGCATCGGCTACCGGTTGGGCTAATGAATCCATCACATCTCCCGATCATGCTGGGCCGATCGTGACCCGCCGCCTGACCGTCGCATTCATCGCCGTCGTGCTGGCCACGTTGCTGATCGCCGGGGCCGGCACCTTGGTGTTGGCCAACGTTCGCGCTCGCCAGACCACAGAACGGCAGCTTCGCGAACAGGCCAGGGAACTCGCCGCCAATGTCACCACGCTGGTCGGTGCAGATGGTGGCGACCTCACCGAGCTTCAGACTCGCCGCCGGCTCCGTGTGCTGAGGTCGTTCAGCAAGGCACTCGACATCGACGACATCGCCGTTCTCACGGTGAACCGACGCGGCGAGCTCATCGGCGACACCCTGCCTGCGGGCATCAACGCGTCTCTGATCGACCCGCAAGCCTTGTCGCCGGACGGCGTAGTCAGCGGCAACGTGGGCAACACGGTCTTCGCCGCGGCGTCGACCAACCTCGCCGTGGTCGGGCAGACCATCGTCGTGATCACACGCACGGCCAATGCCGCGCTGGGCCGCTCGGTGCGCTTGTTCCTACTCGCCGGGGCTATCACGCTGCTGGCTGCCGCAGCGGTGGCAGTGTGGCTGGGCAGGCGGCTGACCAAACCCGTGCGTGAGGCGTCGCTGGCGACTCAACGCGTAGCTTCTGGCCAGCTCGACACGCGCCTGCCCGAGCCTGGGCCCGACGATCACGACGAGATGGCCGAACTGGCGCGCAGCATCAACACCATGGCAGCGTCGTTGCAGAGGATGCGAGTGCTGGAGCAGCAGTTCCTGCTGTCGGTGAGCCACGACCTGCGCACACCGCTGACGTCGATTCGTGGCTACGCGGAGGCAATCACCGATGGTGCCGCTGAGCCCCAACAGGCTGCCGCGGTGATCCGCAGCGAGGCCAACCGATTGGAACGGCTCGTGGCCGACTTGCTGGACCTCGCCAAGCTGCAGACCAGCGGATTCTCAATGTCGATCGTGCCCATCGACCTGACCGAACGAGCACAGACCGACTGCTCCGGTTTTGTCCCTGCAGCGCAGGCTCGAGGGCTGACACTGCGCTGCGAAGACTCTGGACCCGTGCCGGTGCTCGCCGATCCGGATCGCGTGTCGCAGATACTTGCCAACCTGATCGAGAACGCTTTGAAGTACGCCAGGGAGTCGGTCGTCGTCACGGTCGGTCAAGCCGGCGGCCATGGCATCGTGACCGTCGACGATGATGGCCACGGCATTGCCGACCCCGACCTGGTGCACGTCTTCGAGCGGTTGTACGTCGCCCGGCAACAACCGATCCGCAGCGAGAGCTCCAGCGGCCTGGGACTGGCCATCGTCAAGGAGTTGGCCGAGGCGATGAATGGCCGGGTGCTGGCAGGATCGACCGAACGCGGCGGCGCCCGGTTCTCCGTCTACCTACCCCTTGCCGGTTCGGCTACCGCGCCGTTGCCATCGCCTCGTCGGTGAATCGCGCCTCGTGCGCCTTCTCGCGAACAGCCCGCATGCCGTACACACCGGCCACGATGCCGGAAACGCCGCCGATTGCTACGCCCATGCGCGCCCCGTAGTGCTGGCTGACATAGCCGAGGATCGGCCCGCCGATCGGCGTACTTCCGAGGAACACGATCGCCTGCAGCGCCAGCACGCGACCACGCATCGAAGGCTCGGCGCGCACTTGGACAATGGCCGTGGAAGTCGTCATGAAGATGATGCTGGAGAGGCCGACAAGGATGCCGATCGGGTACGTGAACGGCACGTTGGGCGTGACGGCCAGCAACAACATGGCGCCGCCGAAAGCGTATGCCGACAAGATGATGTGGCGGACGGTGACGGAGGAACGGCGTGCCGACATCAACGCGCCGAACAGTGAGCCGACTGCGATGACGCTGTAGATCAGGGTGAACGTGCGATCGTTGCCGTGCAACGTGCGCTTGATGAGCAGCGGCATCACCGTTTGGAAGTTGAACGCGAACGTTCCGATGATCGCCATCATCACGAGGGGAACGAAGAGCTCGGGCATCGTTCGCACGTAGCGCAGGCCTTCGCGCACCTGGCCCTTGCCGCGTGTGGCGGCGAGGTGCGGGCGGTTCTCGCGGGTACGCATCAAGAAGAGGCCGAGGATCACCGCCAGGTACGACAAGCCGTCGGTCGCGAACGTCCATCCGTAACCGACGGTGGTGATGAGCAAGCCGGCCAACGCTGGGCCGACCACGCGAGAGGCGGTCATCAAGGCGCTGTTCAGACTGACTGCGTTCTGGACGTTGGCCTCCGGCACCATCTCGACGACGTAGGCCCGCCGGGCCGGGTTGTCGAACGCAGTCGCCACTCCACCGAACACGGCAACGATGTAGATCGCCGCCACCGGAGGGTGGTGCATGAAGGCGACGAAGGCGAGCGCGAACGATTGCACCATCGCAAACGTCTGCACGATCAGCAGCAACTTGCGCTTGTCCGAACGGTCGGCCACCAGCCCCGACCACGCACCGAGAACGAGAACAGGTCCGAACTGGCACGCTGCCAGCAAGCCGAGGGCGAACCCGCTGTCGGTGAGCTTGAGCACGAGCAGCGCTTGAGCGATGAGGGTCAGCCAGTTACCGATCTGGGAGATGAGCTGGCCGCCGAAGAACAGACGGAAGTTGCGGACGCGCAGCGACTCGAAGGTTCCTACGCGACCGGTGGAGAACTCAACGCTCGCGTCAGCCATCGATCGGGCCATCCGCGACGTCGACGAGTTTCGCCAGGACGTCGGCCGCGTCGGCAAGTCGCCGTCGCTCTTCGTCGGTGAGCGCTGTCAGTCGAAACGCGAGCCACGACGTGCGACGGTTGCGGACTTCGTCGAGCTGATCGATGCCGGTGGACGTGGCGCGAACCCGCGTGACGCGGCGATCGGCCGAATCGGTCTCGCGGGTGACGAGACCGAGCTTCTCCAACTTGTCGACGACTGCGGTGATCGTCGGCGGGGCCACCTGTTCGATCGCCGCAAGTTCGCCGTGAGTCGGCCCACCATGCTTGGCGATGGAGGCCAACGTCGCCGTCATCGTCGGCCCGAGGCCGGTGTGGTCTTGCTGCCGCAGGCGACGGGCCAACCGGGCAATGGTCGGGCGCAGCGTGTTGGCGAGACCCAGCGGCGTTGCATCGCGATTTTCCGTCTTGTCGATCGTCGTCACGCCCGACATGCTAGCCAATTAGTTCGTTCATCGAACTAATTGATCTGGGCCATCGGTCACAGACCTCACTCGGGCACGGCTGCCTAGAAGCCGAGGCGGGAGCCGACCTCGGCGAGCAAGGAATCAATCGGCACACGCACCTGCTCGGTCGTGTCGCGGTCGCGGATTGTTGCCGCCCCGTCGTCGAGCGAGTCGAAGTCGACCGTGATGCACAGCGGTGTTCCGATCTCGTCCTGACGGCGATAACGACGGCCGATCGCCTGCGTCTCGTCGTAGTCGACCATGTACCGCTGGCTCAGTTGCTTTCGCACCTGATGCGCCAACGGAGTCAGTGTGTCCTTCTTCGACAGGGGCAGCACCGCGACCTTGTACGGGGCGAGGCGTGGATGAAGGCGGAGCACGGTCCGTGTCTCGTCGTTGACGACATCTTCGTCGTAGGCGGCAAGGAGGAAGATGGCGAACAGACGGGTGACGCCAACGGCCGGTTCGATCACGTACGGCTTGTACCGCTCGTTCGTGGCCTGGTCGAAGTAGTCGAGCTTCTCGCCGGAATGGTTGGAGTGCTGCGTGAGGTCGTAGTCGCCACGCTGGGCGATGCCCTCGAGCTCGTCCCAACCCCAGGGAAACCGGAACTCGACGTCGGATGTACCGACCGAGTAATGCGACAGCTCATCGGCATCGTGGGCACGGAGGCGAAGCATGTCGGCGGGGACGCCGAGCTCGAGGTACCAGTTCATCCGCTCGGCACACCAGTACTCGTACCATTTCAAGCTGTCGACAGGCGGGACGAAGTACTCCATCTCCATCTGTTCGAACTCTCGCGTGCGGAAGATCCAGTTCTGCGGGGTGATCTCGTTGCGGAAGCTCTTGCCGACCTGGGCGATGCCGAACGGTGGCTTGCGCCGGGTCGAGTTGAGCACGTTGCTGAAGTTGACGAACATGCCTTGCGCCGTTTCGGGACGCAGGTACGCCACGGCCCCTTCGTCTTCGATCGGGCCGGCGTGCGTCTTGAACATCAGATTGAACTGCCGCGGTTCCGTGAACGTGCCCTGCTTGCCGCAGTTCGGGCAGGTGTTGGGATCGTCGAGCTTGTCGAGACGCCACCGGGTCTTGCAGTTGGTGCAATCGACCAGCGGATCGGTGAAGTTGGCCAGATGCCCACTCGCCTCCCAGATCTGCGGAGGCCCGAGAACTGCAGCATCGATCAGCACGACGTCGTCGCGCAGCTGCACCATCGAGTGGATCCACGCCTCGCGGATGTTGCGAAGCATCAACGCGCCCAGGGGCCCGTAGTCGTACGTGCTACGGAACCCGCCGTAGATCTCAGCCGACGGGTACACGTAACCCCGTCGCTTGCAGAGATTGACAACTTGATCGAGATCGGTCGCAGGCATACCCGTGCAAGGCTACGAGCGACGACGATCCTCCCGCGAATGACTGACACAACATGCAAGGATTCCTGGAAGGACGCGTAGTTCCCGAGGGGAGACCGATGGGGGGTCCACGAGCGTGGGCGATGGCTTGCACGATCGGACTCGCGCTGCTGATGGCGGGCTGCGACGACACCACCAAGTCATCGGAACCGAGTGCAGCTTCGTCGGTGGCATCGACGTCGACAAGCGTGGCCGCCACGACGACGGCGCCGAGCACCACAACTTCCCCACCGCCGACCACTTCATCGCCGCCGACGATCGCCACTACGGCGCCACCGCCTACCGATGAGCCGACCACTGCGGCCACCGTGCCGCCTTCCTCGACGGCCTGCCCGCAGGGCACGACCATCCCCTCCGGCGCCACGAACCTTGTTGCCATCAATGGTGACATCGACGGCGACACCCTCAACGACGTCGTGACTTCGTATTCGCTGGATGGCGTGCCGCACGTGCACGCCACACTGGCGACCGGTGGTAACAGCGATACCGCAGTGCCGATCGGCAATGCCGACACCGTGTCCATCCAGTTCATGGATTTCGACCACGCGCTGGGGGCCGCCGTGCCACCGCCAGTCGCGGTGCTGGCGATCGGGGCGAGCAAAGCTGGAACCGCGGTCGGCGCATTCCTCACCCTCACTCCGAAGTACTGCATTCGTGTTTGGCACAACAACACCACCGACGACACACTGTTCACCTTCAGGGTGTCCGCCGAGCCGATCTACCAGGGCCTGTTCTGCGACGGCGCAGCGGGCCACATCAATCACAGCCTGTCGACGGCCGAACAGAACCCTGGCGGAGATTGGACGATCACTCTCCAACCGTTCGGTCACAACTTCACCACGGTCGATCTGCACGCTCCGGATCCGACGTTCGTCGAACCCGACGGCCCCGACATACAACGCAACTACGGCGACATCACGACGTGCGCCGCACCTTTGTTCCCGTAGGGCTTCAGGTCTCCATCCGCTCGAACATGGCCACGGTGCGCAGCCGGCGTTCGATGTGGTGCTCCATGGCGCGAGTGGCATGAGACGCCATCTCGTGCGTCGCCGCCGATGCAGGCACTGACAGCGCGTCGTTGAGACGGCCGCCGAGCACCATCCGCATCAGCTCCAGAGCTTCGGCGCTGAGCGGTGCGCCGGAGCGGCAGTTGCGGCACAGAGCGCCGCCCTGGTCCATGTCGAGTGCCACCAATGGGCCGGGCTCGCCACACCTGGCGCACTCGTCGAGCAACGGGGTGACGCCTTCCGCGGCCAGCAGCTTCCAATAGAACGCCGGGACCACCAGGGGCCCCGACCGGCGAGCAACTGTTCGCAGAGCGCCGACGAGCATGTGGTACAGGTGTGGCGCCGGGTCGCGTTCCAGCGCCAGCTGATCGACGGCTTCGAGCATGGCCATGCCATTGGTGAGGTGGTCGAGATCGGAGACGAGCGGGGCCAAGGGCTCCACGGACTCGGCTTGACTGACGATGTCGAGATCCGTGCGACCGTGGGCCAGCAGGAGCTGGACATGACTCATCGGCTCGAGCCGGGCGCCGAACTTCGACATCGTCTTGCGCACTCCCTTCGCAACGGCGCGAACCTTGCCGTGGTGTTCGGTCATCAGCACCACGATCCGATCGGCCTCGGCGAGCTTGTACGTGCGCAGAACAACAGCTGCATCGCGATAGACCGGAGAACCCATCAGTCGAGACCCCCGAAACGACGGTGGCGACCGGCAAATTCAGCGATGGCAGCTTCAAGATGTTCGCCACGCAGACCCGCCCATGGAACGTCGAGATACACGAGCTCGCAGTAGGCCAGTTCCCATACCAACGTCATCGGCAACTCGTTGTCGGGCCCGACGACGATCGCTAGATCGGGGTCGCAGACGGAAGGGGCGTTGACCACTTCGGCCAGGTTCGCGTCATTGATGGCCCGACCGTCGCGTCGCAGCGCGTTGACGGCCTCGACGAGCCGCTGCCGCCCATCGGTCTGCGGATCGAGGACCGCGGTGCAGCGGCCGATTCTGGTGATCGAGGCCGGAGTGCCGCCGTTGGGTGGGGGGACCCGGTCGAGCGGACGGATGGTCAGCCAGGTTGCACCGGCATGCTCGACGACCTTGGCGAACTCGACGATCCGCTCCTTCCAGGCGTGGTCGCCGAACGAGTTCCACTCGGCGAGCGACCCGGCGACGATGACGACATGCCGCAGGTCGACGGAGGGCTCGACGATGCGACTCATGCTGGTCATCTTCTCACGGTCGACCCTGAAGACGGAGCCACTCGACGGCGGCCCTTGGCTAGGGTTGTCGACCTGTGCGAAGCGATGTTCCACGACCACTCCACGTCGCCTGCATCATGGACGGCAACGGTCGCTGGGCCAGGCGCCGCAGTCTCCCCCGCACTGCCGGACACACCGAAGGCGAGGAGAACCTGGCTGCCGTCGTGCGACTGGCAGTGAAGCGAGACGTGGGTTGGTTGACCGTCTTCGGGTTCTCGACCGAGAACTGGGTACGACCTCGGGTGGAGGTGCGCCACATCCTCGGCTTGCACAAGAAGTTGTTCGGCCGTGTCGCCGAGCTCAACGACCTCAACGTGCGCGTTCAATGGATCGGCCGACCGTTCGACAGCCCCGAGGCGCGCACGCCCCGCTACGTGCAGAAGGCGATCATGAAGGCCATCGCCGACACAGCCGGCAATGCGGGAATGGTCCTGACGGTGGCATTCGATTACGGCAGTCGTGCCGAGATCGTGCACGCCGCCGCCGTTGTGGATGGCGCCCGCGGCGGCCGCATCACCGCGGCTGATCTCGACGCGGGCATGTATCTCCCGGAAC
>DATAJN010000570.1:0-6255 GCA_036262105.1 Ilumatobacteraceae bacterium | reverse complement strand
TCTCGTAACCGGCGTCGTCGACCGCAGTCAAGCACGGCGTGGCACCGACAGCGCAATCGACGTCGACCATGCGGCCGCACGTGCGGCAGATCAGGTGGTGATGGTTGTCTCCGACCCGATCCTCGTAGCGCGCCGCGGACCCCGACGGCTGGATGCGCCGGAGCAGACCCATGTCGGCCAAGACGCCGACGGCGTCGTACACGGCGCGTTGCGAGATGGCACCGATGTCGGCCCTGACCACCTCCACCAGGTCTTCCGCCGTGAGGTGAGGCCGGCCCGACACCGCCCGCAGAACAGCCAGGCGCTGAGGCGTGACCTTGAAACCCTGTTGACGAAGGAGCTGAGCCGGGTCGACCGACATGAGCACACTATGTGCAAATTTCTGTCAGTTGTAAAGTGGGTCCTAGTCGCCGGTCCAGCAGCCGAGCAGGGTGACGGCGATGTCCTGCGAGGCCACCGTGCGGGTCTGCGACGGCGACCCGAAATGCGCGGGCAGCTTGGCGACGTCGACGACCAGCACCTTGTTGTCCTTGCGGACGACCGACGTGCCGTCGGCACTCGTGAATCCGTCCTGGCCGAGGGCGAGTGGTTGGGCTCCAGTGAACTTGGCCTTCAGCGATGTGAAGTAGTCGACGGTTGCGGCGATGGTCGGGAGCTCCTTGACCGAGAGGTCGAAGGATCCGCTGGGGTACTGATAGGTGCAGCCATAGAGATGGTCGACCCACGTGGGCGTGGTGACGACCAGCCCGGTCATGTTGAACGCAGCGTTGACGGCGGCTTGGCCCTCTGTGCCGCAGACCATCTGTGCGGATGCGGTGGGTTGTGCCCCGTACGTGACCACAAGCGATGTGGTCGGTACGACCGGACGAGCGTTGCCGCTGCTCGAACATTGGGTGACTGTGAGCGCGACACCGAGCGACACGAGCAACCTCGCCGAAACACGCACGAGACGGCCACGCATCCCCAGAATCCTACGCGACGCCCGGGTACGGCGCCGGTCGTAGCCAACCCGTCCGGAGCGCACCGATCGCTCACATGAAGGATCTGGGGATGAGTCCGTTCGCTCGGGCTTCACGTTCGAGATCGTCGCGGAAGTCGGGATGTGCGAGCGAGATCATCGCCTTGGCCCGTTCGGGGATCGAGCGTCCCTTGAGGTTGACCAACCCGAACTCGGTGACCACGTACATCATGTCGCTGCGAGGGGCCGTGACGATGTTTCCCGGTGTCAGATTCAGCACGACGCGGCTGCGTCGGTCACCGTTGCGCTCGTAGGTTGACGACATGCACAAGAACGACTTTCCGCCTTTCGACCCATATGCGCCGCGTATGAACTGAAGTTGACCACCCGTGCCGCTGATGTGGCGATGACCGTTCGACTCGCTCGAAGCTTGGCCTTGCAGATCCATCTGGGTCGTGTTGTTGATCGACATCAGTCGGTCGTTCTGGATGATCAAGTGCGGCAGGTTCGTCATGTCGACGGGCTGGCACGAGATGTCGGGATTGTCGTGGATCGCGTCATAGGTCGTCTTCGAACCGAGTCCGAATGTGCACACGAGCTTGCCCGGATGGAGCGTCTTGGCGGCGCCGGTGACGACACCGGCTCGGTACAGGTCGAGGATGCCGTCGGTGAGCATCTCGGTATGGATGCCGAGGTTGCGCACACCGCTCTCCATGAGCAGCGAGCACACTGCGTTCGGCATGGCGCCGATGCCGATCTGCAAGCACGCTCCATCTTCGATCTCGCCTGCGATCAGCTTGGCGACTTCTCGATCGGCGTCGGTGGGTGCGGGATTCGGCAGCTCCGGCAACGGCAGACCCTCGCTGTCGATGACGTAGTCGACCTCGCTGATGTGCAGCCCGTTGTCGATGCCATGGACGTAGGGGAGCGCCCGGTCGACCTCGACGATCACGATCTTCGCTCGTGAGGCGACCGCGCCATGCCAGAGGTTTGCGGCGCTGAAGTTGAAGTATCCGCGAGCGTCGACGGGGCACGTCTTGATCACCATCACGTCCGGCGGATCGATGAAGCGCCGGTAGTAGTCAGGGATCTCCCCGAGGTTGCAGGGGATGTAGCTCTCCAGCCCGGCGTCACACTGCTTGCGGTCGTAGCCGCCGAAATGCCAGTTGAAGAACGAGACGTGCTCGCGCGCCGGGTCGGCCTCGACAACCGCCCGCGGTCGTGTGCTCAAACACCCGCGAATGTTCACGTTGTGGAGGTCGCCAATGCGCCTGGCCAATGCCTTGTCGAATGCATCGGGCTGGATCAGCCCGGCGCCGTAGTCGAGCCAATCGCCGGAACGGACCAATGCGGCCGCCGCCTCCACTGAAACTCGTTGAGCCGATTTCGCAAGTGTGTTCACGTCAGTTGACCTTCCTGGTCATGCCGATCCAGAACGGCTCGCGCAGCTTGTACTTCTGCAGCTTCCCCGTCGCCGTTCGGGCGAGCTCAGTGCGAAACTCTACTGACGTCGGGCACTCGTGGCCTGCGGGCCTCGGCAGATCGGTAGCTCGACCTGTCCTGCGGAGTTGTTCGAGGTACCCAGGTAGGCGTGAAGAACTCCACAGGACGAAAGAGTGGCGGGCGGGAGCGCACCACAGAACCGAAGTCCGAGCGGGTGAGGCGACGCTGTCGCGCGAGACTGTGGCGTGCCTCGTCGGAACCGTGTCGATCCGTTCGGCGATCTGCAAGCGGTTGGGCAGCGAATGACTTTCACCGGCAATCGCGGTTGTCTCGTCGACGACTCGCGGGCGCTCGCCCGCCACCACAATGGCTCGTTGTGGATCATCTGCCTCACAGAGTTCCGAGGCTGGCGCCATCCGCTGGACCAGCCGCACCGCTGGACGCCTCTGTTCTTCCTCGACGACGCAGTCGCCTTGGCGGCCGGCCATCGCCCGTGCGCACTCTGCCGGCCTGATGCGTACCGCTCGTACCGGGACGCGCTCATCAGCGCGCTCGGCCGCGATCAACCGGTTCGAGCCATCGAGATCAATGCCCGGCTGAATGCCGAACGCTTGCACCGAGGTCGCGGCATCGTTCGAGGCCCGCACCGGCGGCTCTGGACCACCGTCGCCGACGATCTGCCCGACGGCGCGATCGTCGTCGGCGAACGTGGCGAGGCTCGTCTGGTCCGCGGCGAGTGCACTTGGATGTTCACCTTCGACGGATGGGTGCAGCCGCAGCCCCGTGCAAGTGGGACGACCGTTGAGGTGATCACGCCCCCTACGTCTGTCGCCGCGTTGCAGCACGGCTTCGCGCCGGTTCTGCGTGTAGCTTCCAGCGGACACGACAGTCTGGTTGCTGCGGGACGGATCGATCGATGAAGGCCATGAAGCTCTACGACCGAGTCGAGCGCATCCACAACGAGCTGGCACTCCTCGAGATCGACGGAACCACGCCTCTGACGGTCGAGCAGTTGACACCATTCGACCAGTACCACTACTTCGGTACCGAGGCGGTCGATGAGGCGATCGTCGCCCTCGGATTGAGCCCCGGCATGCGAGTGCTCGACATCGGCTCGGGCATTGGTGGACCAGCCCGGTACATCGCTGCCAGAAGTGGAGCTCGTGTCACGGCGCTCGAGCTGCAGCCCGATCTCGACGAACTGGCGACAGATCTGACACAGCGGTGCGGTCTCGCCCATCTCGTCGAACATCGTTGCGGAGACGTTCTCGACGGCCTCGATGAAACGTATGACGCGGTCGTCTCGTTTCTGTGCTTTCTGCACATCGCCGATCTGAATCGCCTGCTCGCCGCCTGCCGCGACGCGCTCACCGCGGGCGGCGGGATGTACATCGAAGACTTCGCCAAGCGCCGCGAACCCACGCGTGCCGAGGCCGCCGCGTTGGAAATCAAGGTGCAATGCCCGCCACTGCCCTCGCCGGACGACTACACCGAACAGCTTCGTGCCGCCGGCTTCACCGACCTTCACATCGAGGATGTCACCTCTCAGTGGGGTGCGTTCACGGCCGGGCGGTTGGAGGAGTTCCGCGCCTCGCGGGCGCGCAACATCGCCGTTCACGGACTCGACATCGTCGATGGCCTCGACGACTTCTACGGCACCGTTGCCCGACTCTTCGAGACCGGCGTCATCACCGGTCTCAAGATCCTCGCTCGTTGAACGGACCTTCCTGTGCTGGCCTCCGATCAATTCGGCTCCGGCGCGGCCACCATCGCCCGAACCACACACGAATCGCGACCATCGCGCCGGCGCAGTTCATCGCGATGTAGGGGACCAACTCCTCGACGGGTACGCCTGCGACGTGGGCGAGCATCACGCGGTCGCGACCGTGTAGGAGTCGTGGCGACGCAACCAGCCTTCCGAGCCCTGCTCGTTGCGTCCGAGCGGCGCGCGATCGAGCCACTGATACATGCCCCACATGGCGTCGAGGCCACGGGCATAAGCAGAGTAGGTGTGGTAGACGACGCCGTCTTGCAGGGCGAAGGTGCTCATGCCAGGCAACTCCCCCGGCCCGCCCTGGCGCATCTCCTCGGTCACCTCGCGGAAGTTGTACTCGAGCAACGGCCGCTCCTCGGTCGAGGAGACCTTGAAGTCGAAGTTGAAGTCGTTGGCGAACGACGAGACCCACGGGAACGACCAACCCATGCGGGTTCGGTAGGCGAGCAGCTTCTCGAGCGGGGCGCGCGATACGGCGACCCACGTGACGTCGTGGTGCTCGAGATGGGCGCGCGGGAGATCGATGTGGTCGCCCAGCGACGAGCAGCTCGGGCAGCCCTCTTCCCAGTCGGGGCCGAACATGAAGTGGTACGCGATCAGCTGCGAACGACCGTCGAACAGGTCGAACAAGGTCTTTGGACCGTGCTCGGTGTCGAACACGTATCGCTCGTCCACCCGCACCCACGGCAGCTCGATGCGTTGTTGGGCGACGGCATCGCTCATGCGAGTGAGCTCCTTCTCGCGCGCCAGCAGGGAGCGTCGGGCGTCGTCCCACTCACTTCGGGTTCCGGTCGAATGATTCATGGTTGTTCTCCTCTTGAGGTGGTTCTTGAAGCGAGTTCTCGCAGAGCACTTGCAACTTGGCCAGCGTCTGGCCCCAGCCGACGTTGACCGACTGGGTGTCGAGCGAACCCTCTCCGGTGATCCGCTCGTGCGAGAGGCGCAACGTTGTTCCGCCGCCTACGGCATCGCTGAACGTGATCGTCAGCTTCGACTCTTGAGCCTCGGGGGCGAACTTGAACGTGAACACGATCCGTTCGTCGGGGACGAGTTCTTCGATCACGGAAACGAAGGTGTGGTGTCCGCCCTCGGCGTCGAGCATCTCGACCTGATGCACGCCGCCGACTCGTTCGTCGACGGTGGCGACCGTGACGGAGAAGTCATCGGGCCCCATCCATCGAGCGAGTACGGCAGGATCGAGCCAGGCGCGGTAGATCTTCGGGCGGGGGGCGGCGATCACACGTTCAAGAGCGACTGCGAACTGCATCAGGTGTTCTCCTCGGTCATCAACTTCGCCAGTCGATCCAACTTGTCCGTCCAGAAGCTCTCGTAGAAGGCGACCCAGTCGCGGACGTCGGCGAGCGGCTCGGCGCGCAGCCGGCAGATCGTGGTGCGACCATCGGTGCGTCGGTCGACGAGGCCGGCTTCTTCGAGCACGATCAAGTGTTTCGACACGGCGGCCAGCGAGATGTCGAACGGTTCGGCGAGTTCGCCGACGGTGCGATCGCCATCGGCGAGCGCGTTCAGCATCGTCCGACGCGGTGCGCTCGACAGCGCGTGAAACACCGCATCCAGACTCTCAACCATGTAGTTGAGAGTACACATCAGATCTTCGATTGTCAACCATTTAGTTGAGAATTGGGTCCGGCTCAGCTGACTGCATTCGGCGTGGCGATCGACGGCTCATCGAGCAGACCGCGGCTCACTCGGATCGTGGGTGCCGATCTCGGGGGCGTGGGCACTGGCTCCACGTCGCCCCAGCGGTGCCGTTGCATCCGCGCCGACAGTGCGTCGACTTCGGGAGTCGTTCGGTTTCGAGGGCCGTCGTGCTCCTCCTGCAGCAGACGCTGTGGCGAGTCGCCGTCGACGAATCCCAGATACGGAGCCCCGTAGTCGTAGCCGATCAACCGTTGAAGCCGCTCGGAATACGCGCGGGCGATCTCGGGTGGATTGGCGAGGTACTGGTTCTCCTCCTGTCGCAGCCACGCGAGCGAGTACTGGAACGCGAGGCCGGTGCGCAGAACCGAATGCGAAACGTTGGCTCCCCCGCCGTGAATCGTGCCGCCGAGGTACACGAGCA
>DATAJN010000569.1:0-12861 GCA_036262105.1 Ilumatobacteraceae bacterium | reverse complement strand
CAGTCGTCGCGACCGCAACAGATGGCCGCTGAACCTGGCTCTCAGCGAGTCGGCGAGGTTCGGGTCGACGCTCATCGACCCGCACCCTGGTCGCATCGGCGGCAGATCATCGCCCAGTGTGTCGATGCCGCTGATGCGCTGCCAGTCGGCTCGCAACCACCCGACCGTTCGTTCGACTTCACGACCGTCGACCACGCGGATCAACGTCGGCACCGTCTCGATCGAGTGGTGCCAACTGATCGACAGGTCGGAATCGTGAATCGGTTCCGCGCCGGCCGGGAACGTCGGATCGTCCTGCGTGTAGACCGTCGCCGCGAGCCGGCCGAGCAGCGGAGCGACCATCTGGCATGTTTCGCATTCTTGCTTTACGATCACCACCAGACCGTCGGGCAGAATGGGCGATTGATGGTGCCGGTTGGAGAGCTCGACCACGAACGAAACGTAGCCCCATGCGACGAACGTCACGTTGCCGGGACTTTCCGATGCCACGGGTCGGTGCATAACGTGCCGGTCTTGAGGATCACTCGGTGATGCGGGTCACGTTCCACGGCGTTCGCGGTTCGACGCCGTGCCAGAGCGATGAGATCCAGCGTTACGGCGGCAACACGTCGTGCGTTTCAATCGATGCGCCAGGCCAGCAGCCGCTCCTGTTCGACATGGGCACCGGCCTTCGCTACTTCGGCAAGCAGTTCCCCGGCGATCGGTTGTTCCAGGGAAGCTGCTTGCTCAGTCACCTGCACTGGGATCACGTTCAGGGTCTTCCGTTCTTCACGCCGTTGCTGCAGGAGGGCTCGAGTCTCGACGTGTACGGTCCGGCGCAGACCGACGGACGCTCCCTCGACGACGTCGTGTCGTTCACCATTCGCCCACCGCTGTTTCCTGTGACTGTCGACGAACTGCCCGGCGACGTTCGCTTCCATGACACGGCTGACGCTGAGTTCTCGATCGGTGACTTCAACGTGAAGACCCGCCTCATTCCGCATCTCGGGCCTACGCTCGGCTTTCGAATAGAGCTGGGCGGGTGCTCGATCGCCTATCTCTCCGACCATCAGCAGCCTTTTGACGGCAGTCACACGGCAGCACCGGGTGCCCTCGAGCTCGTCGATGGCGTCGACCTGTTGATCCACGATTCGCAGTACACGCAGTCCGAGTTCGCGGCCAAGTCGACGTGGGGGCACTGCACGATCGACTACGCCGTGTGGCTCGCCTGCCAGGCCAACGTCAAGCAGCTGGCGCTCTTCCACCACGATCCGTCGCGGCGAGACGACGACCTCGACGACTTGTTGCGTTGCGCCGCGAAACTGGGCGCGACGCACGGCGTCGACGTGATCGCTGCTTCGGAAGGGCTTGTTCTCGACCTTGCGTAGCGTGGCCGCGTGATCATCGCTGCGAGCCTGGTGCTCGGGGCGGTGTTCCTGCTTTCCGGGATCCTCAAGATGTCGGCGCCGCGGCAGTGGCTCACTCAGTCTGCGGATCTCGGTGTGCCTCGCGTTGTGGCGGCCGTGGTTCCCTTCGCCGAGTCGGTCGTCGGCGCGTTGCTCGTGGCGCAGTTCGAACGACGCATTGTCGCGCTCGTAGCCGCGGTCTTACTGGTCGGCTTCACCATCCTGCTCGTGGTGCGCCTTGTCCAGGGCCGCCGCCCACCCTGTGCATGTTTCGGTGCGCTGTCGACCAAAGCCATCGGGTGGAGCAACGTTGCGCGCAATGGTGTGCTGCTGGCCCTGGCCGCAGTTGTGGCGGGATGGGCGGGTTGATCAGACGACGCTCACCACAAAGGCCAGTACGCGGGCCTCTTCGCGCCACAGGTCGTACCGGCCGCTGGGTCCGGCATGGCCAGCACCCATTTCGCATCTCATGATCAGCGGGGCATCGTTGGTACGGATCGCACGCAGCTTGGCGATCCACTTTGCCGGCTCGTGGTAGCTGACCCGCACATCGTTGAGGCCGGTGGTGATCAGCAGCGCTGGGTAGTCACGAGCGGTGGTCTGGTCGTAGGGCGAGTAGCTGAGCATGTAGCTGGCAAAGGGTTCCTCGGCTGGGTTCCCCCACTCGTCCCACTCGGTGATCGTCAACGGCAAGGTCTGGTCGTACATCGTCGTGACAACGTCGACGAAGGGCACCTCGGCCACGACCGCGGCGAACAGCTCCGGCCGCATGGTCGTGCATGCGCCGACGAGCAGACCACCAGCACTGCCACCACGAATCGCGACCCGACGCGGTGAGGCCCAGTTGTTGGCAACGACGTGCTCGGTGACGGCAATCATGTCGAGGAACGTGTTGCGCTTGTGGAGCAGCTTGCCGTCGAGGTACCAGCGGCGGCCGAGCTCCCCGCCACCGCGCGGATGGGCGAGGGCCCAGACGAAGCCGCGGTCCAACAGCGACAGGCGCGCCGGGCTGAACCACGGTGGTTCCGACGCCTCGTAGCTGCCGTATCCGTAGATCAGGCATGGTGCCGTGCCATCGGTAGGGGTGTCGATGTGGCGGACGAGGTCGACGGGAACGCGGGTGCCGTCGTGAGACGATGCCCACTCGCGAGTGGCGAGGTACTTCGACAGGTCGACCCCCGGTACAGGTGTCTGTTTGAGCATCGTCCGCTCGCCGGTGCGAACGTGCTCTTCATAGATCGTGATCGGTGTCGTCAACGACTGATAGCGGTAGCGGAACGTCTCGGTGTGCCACTCCGGATTGGCGTCGACCTCGACCTCGTGCGGCTCCGACCCCAGGTCGAAGACCCGTTCGCCGCCATCGCCGAACAACACCCGGAGACGCTGCTGGGCATCGCTCCACTCGTGAAGCACGAGGTGCCAGTTGAACGGCTCCATGTTGACGATCCTGCGACCTGCCTGATGAGCAACGAGCTCGCTCCACACCGCCGGCTCGTCGAGCGGTGCCGTCATGACGCGGAAGTCCTCGGCATCGAGGTTGGTGAGGATCACGAACCGATCACCCCAATGGTCGACGGAGTACTCGAGGTCGTCGGCGCGCGGCCTCACGATCAACGGTTCGTGGACGGGTTCGTGCGACGGGATGAGCAGAACTTCGGAGGAGGTCTTGCAGCGACTGTCGATGATGATCCACTCGCCACTTCGACTCAGCTCGATGTACACGTAGAACCGCTCATCGAGCTCTTCGAAGACGAGAGTGTCGTCGGCTTGCTCAGTGCCCAGATCATGGCGCCACACGCGATAGGGACGCATGGCTTCGTTGGCCGTGACATAGAACAACGACGAGTTGTCGTGAGACCATGCCGTGCCACACCAGGCGACATCGTGGACGATGTCGGGCGAGTCGGTTCCGGTGGTGAGGTCGCGGACCCGCAACGTGTACTTCTCGCCACCACCGTCGAAGTCGGCGCTCCACGCGAGCAACCGGTGGTCGCGGCTCACGTCGAACGCGTCGAGCGAGAAGAAGTCTCTTCCTTCGGCTTCGCGGTTCTCGTCGAGCAGCACCTCGTTGCCGGCCTCGGCCACCGACCGACCGCGGCAATGGATCGGGTAGTTGCGGCCTTCCTCCGTACGCGAGCTGTACCACCACGGCCCGTCTTTCAGAGGGGCCGTGATGTCGGTCTCCTGGATGCGCGACTTGATCTCTCCGAAGATGGTCTCGACCAGCTCTTGCCGCTCGCCGAACCAGGCCTCCGAGTAGGCGTTCTCGGCCTCGAGGTAGGCGATCGTGTCGGGATCGTCCCGGTTCCGAAGCCATGCCCACGGATCGTTGACACGTCCGGTGGGGCGGTCCCAATGGTGTTCGATCTGTTTGGCCTCGGGTTCCTGCACGGCGAACACAGTAACCGTGGTTGCCGATTCGCTGCCCGGCCGTGCGGTGACGGTAACGTCAGCGGTCGATGCGGGTATGGATCGACCAAGACTTGTGCACCGGCGACGGGTTGTGTGTCGACCATTGCCCCGATGTGTTCGTGCAGCTGGAAGACGGCATTGCCTATGTGGCGGAAGCCGATCTCGTCCTCAACGACCCCGGTGGGGGCGGCAGTCTGGCCAGGGTTCACCCGCGCAACGAGCAGGCCGTCATCCACGCCGCACTGGCTTGTCCGGGGGAGTGCATCTTCATCGAAGTCCACCAAGTGCGAGCTGCGTGACGTTCCACCGTGGCAACACGGCGGGTAATTGTTACTATGTGCGTAGGGGAAATCCCCCCAGCTTCCGCTTGAACGGAGTCAGCGATGACGACCTTCGACCTCGACCTCAGCAAATACAGCCTCGGCTGGAGTGACGACAACGTCGAATACGCGTTCAAGCCCCACAAAGGTCTCGACGCTGCAGTCGTCGATCAGATCTCGTGGTGGAAGGGCGAGCCGTCGTGGATGACCGCTCAGCGCCAGCGCAGCCTGCGATTGTTCGAGCGCAAGCCGATGGCCCCCTGGTTCGCCGTCAACATGCCCGACATCGACTTCCAAGACATCTACTACTACTTGAAGCCGGCCACCGATCAAGTCAGTGAGTGGGACGACCTGCCCGAGCAGATGAAAGCCACCTACGAGAAGCTGGGCATCCCCGAGGCCGAGCGGAAGTACCTCGCCGGTGTCACCGCACAGTATGAAAGCGAAGTCGTCTTCCACCGCAACCGCGAAGATCTCGAAGCTCAAGGGATCCTGTTCTGCGACATGGACACAGCGACGCGCGAGTACCCCGACTTGGTCAAGCAGTACTTCGGCACGGTCATCCCGGCCGGCGACAACAAGTTCGCCGCGCTCAACACCGCGGTGTGGAGTGGTGGCAGCTTCATCTACGTCCCACCGGGCGTCAACGTGGAGATGCCGTTGCAGGCATATTTCCGCATCAACAGCGAGAACGCCGGTCAGTTCGAGCGCACGCTCATCATCGCCGACGAGGGTTCGCAGGTTCACTACATCGAGGGCTGCTCGGCTCCTGTGTACACCAACGACTCGCTGCACTCCGCGGTCGTCGAGATCATCGTCAAGCCGTCGGCGCGCGTCACCTACACCACCATTCAGAACTGGTCACCGAACGTCTACAACCTGGTCACCAAAAGAGCCCGGGTCGAGGCAGAGGGCCACATGGAGTGGATCGACGGCAACATCGGGTCGAAGCTCACCATGAAGTACCCGAGCGTCTACCTGGTTGGTCCCAAGGCGACCGGCGAGGTGTTGTCGGTCGCGTATGCGGGCCCGGGTCAGCATCAGGATGCCGGGGCCAAGATGGTGCATGCCGCACCGGAGACGACCTCGAAGATCGTGTCGAAGTCGATCAGCAAAGATGGCGGCATCACGACCTACCGCGGTCTCGTACGCGTCGACGAAGGCGCGTATGGTTGCAAGAGCCACGTTCAGTGCGACGCTCTGATCCTCGACGAGCAGAGCGAAAGCCGAACCATGCCGTACATGGAAGTCGGCGAGCGCGATGCGCAGATCGGCCACGAAGCGACTGTCAGCAAGATCGCCGACGAGCAGCTGTTCTACCTCATGAGCCGCGGGCTGTCGCAGGAGCAGGCGATGAGCATGGTTGTCAACGGATTCATCGAGCCCATCACGCGCACGCTGCCGATGGAGTACGCGGTCGAGTGGAGCCGACTGATCGAGCTGCAGATGGAAGGAAGCGTCGGCTGACGCTGTGTCAGCTCGACAGTGACGTTTCGCGCAGCACAGCTACGGCGGCGCGGTAGTCGTCGGGAGTGATCTCGCCTCGCGCCAAGCGGTCGGCCAGGATCGACTGGGCGTTGAGCGTGGGCGAGGTGGGTGGTGCGGGCGGGGCCGCGGGAGCCGGCGCCGGATGCCTGTTGCGCCACAGCAGGACGACCAGCAGCACCACCGCAGCCAACAGCAGCATCATCAACAAGAACGCGCCTCCACGCCTGTGCGGGCCCATCCCGTAGTACCCACGGCCGTCGGCGGCGATGGCAACGCCTTCCACCGACACCGCCGCGGCGGCGCCGGCAATCATGCTCAAGGCAATCGCTGAACCTCGTCTCATGGCGGGCCCTTTCTCGATGAGCTCGATGGTAGGCGAGGTCTCGGTGTCGGCCCTACTGGTCGGTTGAGAGTTTGGTGAGAAGGTTGTACCCGCCCGTATCGGTTCTACGCTCTGTCTCGTGCCAATGCGTCAGGAATGCAAGAACTTCGAGAGTCGCACGTATGCCAACGGCGAGACGGTTCGCAAGTGCAATCTCGACCTTGCTCCCGATGCGCCGTGGCGCTGTCCTGACAACTGCCCGGCGTTCGAGCCACGAATGGACGCCGGCTGGACCTACGGCTCGATGGTCGCTCCGCCCACACCGCCCGAGCCACCCGGACTCGACGATGGAAGCGCGGCGGCGATTCTCGACGAGGCCGAGGACTTCTTGAACTCGATCGGGCCGCA
This sequence comes from Ilumatobacteraceae bacterium, assembly GCA_036262105.1. GTDB lineage: Bacteria > Actinomycetota > Acidimicrobiia > Acidimicrobiales > Ilumatobacteraceae > JAENVT01. Next base: position 6,526 of record DATAJN010000569.1, on the reverse strand, counting down.
GGTGATGGAGGAGGCCGGCATCCGTCCGCCCCGACGCAAGGGTCTGCGCCGCTTCATCCGCCGGTTCCGCGACGACGAATGACACCCGCCTCCCTACGCCACAACCGTGTGGAGTGTTTCGAGGTGCACCGGGCAGGCGCCAAACACTCCACAGCGCGCTGTGGAGTGTCCCGAGGCACCCAGGTGGGCGGGAGAAACTCCACGCCGCGAGGGTGAGCCTTCGGCTCTGGGGATTAGCACTACGCGGGTAGTAGAATTTGTGTCGTGCTTGCGTTCTCACCCGACCTGGTCGACCCCGCTGACCAGCAACGCAGGGCCGCCGCCGAGCGTGCCCAGGCCATGCCGCTGCCGACTGCCGAGCAGGAGGTGTGGCGCTACAGCCGCATCGGCGAACTGCAGCTCGACCGGTTCCATCCGGCTCGACCGACCACGTCCGTGCAGGGAGCCAACGGATTCGTCGTCGATCATCACGATCTCGATACGAGCGTCGTCCACGACATCTTCGACGAGCTGAGCGCGTCGTTCTTCGGCGAGACCGTGCTGTGGATACCACGCGGCGTCCACCACGCCGGATCCATCGTCGTCACTCATTTCGTACACGGCAACGACGAGGCCGTGTTCCCGCGCCTCGTCATCGACGTCGGAGAAGACAGCGAGGTGACCGTCGTGGAGCGGTTCGTCTCCGATGGCGACGGGGCCGCGCTCGTGGTGCCTCGTTTGTTCGTACGCACCCAGCAAGCAGCGCGGCTCACGTACGTGGCCATCAACGAGCTCGGAACGTCGGTGTGGCAGCTCGGACACCAGCAGGCGATCGGCGAGCGCGACTCCACCACTTTGCTGGCCACCGTCGCCCTCGGCGGCGAATACGCCAGGGTTCGCACAGACGCAAAGGTGGTCGGGCAAGGCGCGAGTACTCGCCAGGTTGCGCTGTACTACGCCGACGACACGCAGATGCACGACTTCCGCACCCTGCAAGACCACATCGCCCCGCGCACCACCAGTGATCTGTTGTTCAAAGGAGCGGTGCAAGACACGGCCCGAAGCGTGTACACGGGCTTGATCCGCATCGGGCACGAGGCCAAGGGTTCGGTCGCTTACCAGACCAATCGCAACCTGACGCTCAGTGCCGGAGCTTGGGCCGAGAGCGTTCCGAACCTGGAGATCGAGACCAACGACGTCAAGTGCAGTCACGCCAGCACGATCGGGCCGATCGACGAGGATCAGCGGTTCTATCTCGAAAGCCGGGGGATCCCGCCCGAGACTGCGGAGCGTCTCGTCGTGCTGGGCTTCTTCGACGAGGTGCTCGCCCAACTCCCCGTCGGCCCGCTGGCCGGCCAGCTTCGCAACCAGGTCGCTGCCAAGCTCGATCGGCGCACGCCATGAGCACCGTCGTCTGCCCGCTTGCCCAGCTGGCGCCGAACAGCGCAACTCGGTTCGACGTCGAGGGTCGAGCGGTCGCCGTCGTGCGGATCGGAGACGACATCTACGCCATCGGCGACACGTGCAGCCACGCCGCGGTCTCCCTCAGTGAGGGCGAGTTGTGGTGCGATGAAAAAGAGATCGAGTGTTGGAAGCACGGCAGCACCTTCAGCCTGGTGACCGGCGAGCCGCAGACGTTGCCGGCCACGCAGCCCGTCCCCGTCTACGTCGCCAGAGTTGTCGATGGCATGATCGAGATCGACTTGGAGGCGCAGTGAGCACCCTCGAAATCCGCGACCTCGTCGCCTCCGTCGCTGGCAACACCATCCTCAATGGAATCAACCTCACAGTCAGCTCGGGCGAGGTTCATGCGGTCATGGGTCCGAACGGTGCCGGGAAGAGCACCCTGTCGGCTGTCGCGATGGGCAAGCCCGGCTACGAGGTGATCTCAGGTTCGGTTCTCCTCGACGGCGCCGACCTCTTGGCGTTGCCCAGCTGGCAGCGCGCCCAGGCCGGCTTGCACCTCGTCATGCAGTACCCGACCGAGGTGCCCGGCGTTCAGCTCGTCGATGTGATGGACCAGGCCTTTGTGGCGCGTGGCATGGGAACGTCAGGCCTCGGTGCCCGGCTCGGTGCCGAAGCGTCGCGCATCGGCCTCGACCCCGCACTCCTGGAGCGAGCCCTCAACGTCGACTTCTCGGGTGGCGAGAAGAAGCGCAACGAGACGCTGCAGGTGGCGATGCTGGAGCCGAAGATCGTGATTCTCGACGAGCTCGATTCAGGGCTCGACATCGACGCGCTGCGAGATTGCGCCAAGCGCATCGAGGCACTGACGAACGAGAAGAACATCGGTGTGCTGGCGATCACGCACTACAACCGCCTTCTCGAGGTCCTGCGTCCCGACCACGTGCACATCCTCGTGAAGGGTCGGATCGTGTCGTCGGGGGGTCCCGAGCTCGCCGATCAGTTGGAGATCGACGGCTATGCCGCCTTCGCGACCGATGGTGAGGACCCGGGCAACGACGGGCCCTCCGGGGGCGCGTTGGCCGACCTTTTTGGGTAGGTCGAACGGCTCAATTGACGTTTGCGGCCAGGCTCGCGACGTCGACGGTTCGTGGCGGCAGGTCACCAAGCGCGGTCGACCGTTCGATGCCCTCGTTCAGGGCTGACCCGACTGTCGGCGAACAGGCGCACGCGAAGGGTCCGCGGCCTTGATGCTTTGCAGAAAATCACTTAAGGATCTCCAGCTTCCGCCCGATGACTTTCACGAATATAACAACGGGGCACGGCGGAGGTGGACGGCGGACGCTGCTGTGCGATGGTCGGAACGCCGATAGAGGAGGGCGCCTCATGCGTCAGCAAGCAAAGCACACCATCTTCCGGCTGGCCCCGGTCGTGATGCTCGTCATCACGGTCGGTGCGCCCAGAAAGTGGTTCTGATGAAGACGATTACACAATCCCCCGTGCGGATCGCTACCGCCATCGCGACGTTTGTCGCGTTGATTTCGTCTGTCGGCGCACCTTGGAAGTGGAACTGAACTGAACAGCGGCGCGGGCGTTGATACAGCGCCCGCGCCACTCTCAGCTGTCCGATTCGCTCAACTTCAAGGATCCTCTCAATTGCCGCATAGCTCGATCATTCAGGATTCCAAGAAGGGTCTCATCGACGTATACGTCGCGGCCGTTGCCGTGGTCGCTGCTGGATTGACGGCCCTGGTCTCCGTTCTGGGCGGCGACATCGTGCCTCCGTCAAAGGGGGTCTACGTCGCGATCTTCTGTGCGTCGCTCTTCGTCAGCGAGAGCAGAGCATGGTTCCGATTCGGTGACGGCAGCCAGGTCACACCCGGGTGGGCATTCGCATTCAGCATCGTGCTGCTCGGATCACCGCTCGTCGCCATAGCTGCGATGGCCGCATGCACGTTGTACACCGACGTTCGCGAACGCAAGTCGGTGACAAAGGTTGTGTTCAACGTCGCGCAGATGACGGCGTCACTGGCAGCCGGCGCCCTCGTGCTGCAGCTGCTCGACTTGCGAGTGCCGATCACCGATTCCGGACGACTGTCCTATCGGTGGGGCATCGGAGTCCTTGTCTCCGCCACACTCGTCTTCATGGCCAACGGCCTGATGACATGCGTCGTCCTGGCGCTTCACTACAAGACCAGTATCCGTACGATGATGGGTCGAAGCTTCTTCGTCAGCATCTCCGCCGACGGTGCGTTGCTGGCCCTCTCGCCGATCTTCGTCGTGGCGATCGAGTACAGCCTGCTCATGTTGCCATTGCTGGGAGTGATGGCGCTGCTGGTCTACCAAAGCACGCAGCAGGCCTTGAAGCGTGCGTACGAGGCCAATCACGACGGCCTCACCCACCTGCTCAATCGGCGGACGTTCGACAACCATCTCCAGGGCTTTCTCAGTTCGAAATCCGACGACCTTCGCGGCGCGGTGCTCCTGATGGACCTCGACGGCTTCAAGGGGATCAACGATCAACTCGGCCATCAAACTGGCGACCAGGTCCTGATCGGAATCGCTGATCAGCTCACCAGGGCATCGCCCGACTCTGCTGTCGTCGCCCGTGTCGGCGGCGATGAGTTCGCCGTGTTGCTTCCTGACATCGGCTCGGAGGAATCGACGTTGAAGATGGTCCAACGGCTTCGCGACGAGTTCGTCCGACCGATCGTCGTCGACGGTTTTCCACTCTCGGTCGGGGTGAGCATCGGCCTCGCCTTCGTGCCCGCCGACGGGCTCACGCCCGATGATCTGCTCAACGCCGCCGATGCCGCCATGTATCGCGCCAAGCGGTATCGCACGGGAGTCGAGAGCCGCAACACTGCCGGGACGAGATCGGCCCGTGGCGGCCTCAGTCTGCTCGGTGAGTTGTCGGACGCGATCAGCGGTGATCAGTTGACGGTGCACTATCAGCCGCTCACGCGGTTCGTTGATGGAACCCCGAAGTCAATGGAAGCTTTGCTGCGTTGGCAGCACCCGACACTCGGGCACGTGCCGCCGAACGACTTCATCTCGCTCGCCGAGCACACCGATCTGATCGGCCCGTTGACCCAGTTCGTGCTGACCCAGTCGACCACCGATGCGCGCTCCGTCGACGAGTTCGACATCCGCTTGTCCGTCAACGTCTCGGCCAGAAACCTGCAGGATCGTCGATTTCCGTCGAGCGTGTTCAGGGCGCTCGAGGACGCGACCCTCAGTCCTTCCCGCCTGGAACTGGAGATCACCGAGAGCGCGCTTGCCACCGAGCCGGCGCGCAGCCTGTACGTGATCAGCGCGATGCGGGAGGCAGGCGTGCGAGTTTCGATCGATGGCTTCGGCACCGGCCAGTCGTCGTTCAGCCTTCTCCGTGACCTGACCGTCGACCGCTTGAAGATCGACGAATCATTCGTCAAAGGCATCGCCCACAACCCCCGTCAGCAACTCCTCGTCAAGTCGATGGTCTCTCTCGCCAAGGGTCTTGGTATCGAGACCGTTGCCAAGGGCGTCGAGTCCGAGGAGGCGTGGGCTGTTCTTGCCGAACTGGGCTGTGATGTCGCTCAAGGTTTCCTCATCAGCCACCCACTGCCGATGCCTGATCTGATCGAGTGGCTCGGCATCCGCCAGTCGCTATCTCTGTTGGAGCAGGTGTCGTCGTGATCATCGCTGTCGCATGCTTTGTGGCAATCCTCTCTGTCCCCTTGACGGGTCGCTCGCTGAGGCCGCTGGCGCGTCTTTCGCTCAAAGCGGTGTGGTTGGTGTGGCTCAGCATCGGGTTGCAGCTGATCATCACCCTCGTGAGGGGGTTCCCGGATTGGTTGGGCCGACCGGTGCACCTGGCGACCTTCGCATTGTCGGCGATGTTCCTGTGGGTGAACCGGAAGATCCCCGGGGCCCTGCTGGTTGCCCTGGGAGCCGGACTGAACCTCGCGGCAATCGCGGCGAACAACGGCACCATGCCGGCGTCGGAATCGGCCTGGCACACAGCGGGATTCCCCACCATCACCGGTGAGTTCGAGAACTCGAACGTGACGCACAATGCGCGGCTGCCCTGGCTCGGCGATGTCTTCGCCGTTCCCAAAGGTTGGCCGTTCGCCAACGTCTTCAGCGTTGGCGACGTCGTGGTCGTGATCGCCGTCGCCTACTTCGCCCACACGTGGTGTCGGCGATCGTTCAGCTCCGAGGATCAATCTGCAGAGGCGCCACCCGCCATGGCAGCCGCCGGCTGACCAGAGCCCTCGGCCTCATGACTACGTTTGGGGCATGACTGCAGCCATCGATGACATGGGGGTGAGGTGAGCGACGTCCACGCCAATGTCGTCCGTGTCGCCTCGACCGCCGCCGAGTTCGGCATCACGATCGATCCTCGGCGCTTTCCGGAGGGCACCAAGACTGCTGCTGATGCTGCAGCGGCCATTGGCGTCCATGTCGGCCAGATCGTCAAGAGCCTGATCTTCGCAGTCGACGGTGAGGTTGTGCTGGCCTACGTCAGTGGAGCCAACCAGCTCGACGAGAAGAAGTTGGCGCATGCTGCCGGAGGCGCGAAATGCGCCCGTGTCGATGCCGACACCGTGTACGAGGCGACGGGCTTCCCGATCGGCGGCGTACCGCCCTTCGGTCACACGACTCGTCTGCGGGTCTTCATCGACCCGGATCTGCTGCAGTACGACGAGGTCTGGGCCGCCGCCGGAACGTGGTACGACGTCTTCGCCCTTTCGCCTGCAGATCTGGAACGCGTCAGTGGTGGAACCGTGACCGACCTCAACCGCTGACGGTACGGTTCTCAGCGGCGTCGAGGGCTGCTTCGAAAGCGAGTGAGTCCGACACCCACCCGACCAAGCGTTCGACCACGAGCAATGTGGCGTCATGGTTGGTGCGTGGCAGGCTGGCACCGATTGCCTCGGCTGTGCAGTCCTCCAGCAAGAGACAGTGGTAGTCGCGGAACATAGCGTCCTTGATCGTGGACTCGACACACACGCTGGTGGTGCACCCGGTGAAGACCAGTGTCGAGATGCCCCGGGACTTCAGAATGGCATGGAGGTCGGTCTCGAAGAACCCGCTGAAACGGTGCTTGTAGACGACGAGGTCACCAGGCTCGGGTGCGAGCTCCGGCACGATCTCGGAG
>DATAJN010000568.1:0-15137 GCA_036262105.1 Ilumatobacteraceae bacterium | reverse complement strand
GATGTCGGAGAGCTCGAGCATCTGCTCGAGGTCGCGACGAGTCTCGTCGACACCCGTGCGATCGGCCTTGTTGATCACGAAGACGTCGGCGATCTCCATGAGACCCGCCTTGTTGGCCTGCACGGAGTCACCCCAACCAGGGTTGACGACGACGACCGTCGTGTCGGCCTTGCCGGCAATCTCGACCTCGACCTGGCCCACACCGACCGTCTCGATCAGAGTCCAGGGACGACCAACTGCGTCGAGGAGCCGGGCAGCCTCGGGAGTTGCCAATGAGAGTCCGCCGAGATGGCCACGAGATGCCATCGAGCGGATGAACACGCCAGGGTCGGTTGCATGCTCTTGCATGCGCACGCGATCGCCCAGAATCGCGCCGCCGGTGAACGGCGATGACGGATCGATCGCCAAGACCGCAACTTCGTCTCCGGTGGCGCGGAGAAGGCCGATCACCGCGCTGGTCAGCGTGCTCTTGCCGGCGCCCGGTGCGCCCGTAAGACCGACGAGGTAGCCGCGCCCGCTGTGCGGATGGGCCAGCCGAGCAACCTCGCGGCCCTCTTCGCCACCACGTTCGATGAGCGACAACAAGCGAGCCAGCGCGGCACGATCTCCGGCACAGGCTGAACCGAACAACTCGGCCACGGAGTCGGTACGAGCTGCCATCTAGTCGATGTTGACGACTTCGGTGACGCCATCGATTCGATCGCGCATGATGCGCTCGATGCCCGCCTTCAAGGTGCCGACGCTCGCCGGGCATGTGCCACACGCTCCGACCAGCGTGACCGACACGACGCCGGTCGCTTCGTCGACGTCGCGCAGCACGATGTCTCCGCCGTCGGCCTGCAGCGCCGGGCGGATGACTTCGATGGTTTCTTCGACTTGGGCGCGCATGGTGTCGACGTCTTTCACTGGAGGCCGTCTGTCATTGAAGCAGGATCGATCGTAGGATTGCGACCCATGACAACGTTTCGTTGGTCACGCCTCATTCCCGAACGTGTCACCAGGCACGGCGTAACCCGATGATTGCCCACCAGGGTGGCTGGGACGAGATGCTGTTGGTCCTTGGGCCGATCGCGGTGATCATCGGTCTTCTCAGCCTCGCTCGCAAACGAGTCGACGCTGCCCAGCACAAGGCCGTGGAGAAGAGCTCGCAACCACCCGCAAAGACCGATCACAACTAATCGACGCCGGGCCGTCGTGAACAGAATCCCACCGACAGACGACGCCGCGTAGCCATCGTCACTCGGGATCCGGCGGACGGTAGGCCTCCTGCACCATCTGGTCGATGTCGGCGCCATCGACTTCGACCACCTCCATGTACAGGCGGCCCCATGCGATCTGGTCGCCCTCGATCCCCAGCACAATGACTCCCCGCATGGCAAACGGCGAACCATCGGTGTGAGTCCCCCACCAGCGCCATTCGCCGATCTCGACACCATCGTCGGTGGTCGCAGACAAGAGGAGATCCGCCTTGAAGTCAGGGATGCCGGAGAAGACGCTCGTCCAGTTCTCCCGCACCTTGTCACTGCCTGAGAACGCTCGGCTGGGATGCGCCGGCTGCTCGCTGCGGTAGTCCGGCGCGAAACAGGCAACAAACGTATCGAGGTCATGTGCGTTCATCGCCGCGAGCAACCGCTTCATCACCGTACGCATGACCATCCTCCTTGTCACTCGGCTGATAGTTCGCCAAACCGGAGCTACACCCGTTCGATGTCGGCGCCGATACCCACGAGACGACCGACGAGGTCGTCGTAACCGCGATCGACGTGATGCACGCCGCTGACGACCGTCTCACCCTCGGCGGCCAGCCCAGCGACCACCAACGCTGCGCCGGCACGGATGTCGGGGGCACGCACCGGCGCACCACTCAACCGAGGTACGCCGCGAACGACGGCATGATGGCCGTCGGTGCGGATGTCGGCGCCGAGTCGCTGAAGCTCCTCCACGTAGCGGAATCGACCGGGATAGAGGTTCTCCGTGACGATGCCCACTCCATCAGCAACCGACAACATCGTGACGATGAGTGGCTTGTAGTCGGTGGCGATGCCCGGATACGGCAGCGTGGCCACGTCGATCGAACGCAGGCGCTTCTCGGCGAACGCGGCCAGCCCGTGGCTTGTCGACGTGACGGTGACACCCATGTCGGCGAATCGGCGAAGCAGCATGTCCATGTGATCGGCTCTGGCACCGCGCAGCACCACCTCTCCTCCGCACACGGCGACTGCTGCAAGATAGGTCGCTGCCTGGATTCGATCGGTGACAACGGCGTGATCAGCGGCGTGCAACGAGCCGGGTTCGACACCGTGCACGACGAGTGTCGACGAACCTGCTCCCTCGATGTCGGCACCCATCGATGTCAACATCGCGCACAGGTCGGCGATCTCCGGCTCGCGGGCGGCGTTGTCGATGATCGTTGTGCCCTTGGCGTGAACGGCCGCAGTGACGATGTTCTCGGTGGCGCCGACGCTGGGGAACTCCAGAGTGATGTCGGCACCGTGCAATCGATCGGCAGATGCCTCGACGTATCCGTGACGCATCTCGAAGGTGGCGCCGATTGCTTCGAGACCCTTGAGATGCATGTCGATCGGGCGGCTCCCGAAGTCGTCACCGCCCGGCAGCGACAGCTTCACCCGACCACAACGGCCGAGCAACGGGCCGAGCACGTTGATCGACGCACGAATCCGCTCGACCAGCTCATACGGAGCCACCGGGACGATGTTGCCGTGATTCGTCATGGTGATCGACCCGTCGCCGTTGAACGTTGTCGAGACACCGATCGCCGCCAAGAGATCGCTCATGATCGTGACGTCGGCGATGGCCGGCACGTTGGAGAGGCGATACACGCCGTCGGCGAGCAACGTGGCAGCCATCAACTTGAGGACGGAGTTCTTGGCTCCCGGCACGACGACCTCGCCGTGCAGCGACGCGGCGCGCCGAATCACAATCCGGTCGGAATCCATGGCCTACAAGTATGGCCCATCGCACACTGGTTGCCCGCCGACCACCAGTAGCCTCGTGGCGTGTCGCGCGGCGAACGGACGTTGCACCAGTCGTGGCCAGCAGGAACTCCCGAGGCACTCGACGCACTGGTGCCCCGGGACGACATCCTCGAAGAGGTCGCCGCGCCCACCAACGGGTCTTCGGCGACGTTTTCGCAGCAGGAGGGGCCGTTCACGACCTACCAGCGGTCGATCGACATGTCGCCGGCAACGGTCACCCAGACGATCCGCTATCGCATCGTCATCCCCTGGTTCGGTTGGCTGTTCGCCCTTCCACTCCGCAACACGTTGCGTCACCGGCCGCCACAGGCCAGCAGACCATGGTGGTCGCCACCGGATCGCCTGTCACCTCGCCACGTCGCCACACTCGGCCTGCTGGCTGCGGCATCCATGTCGGCCGCGTTCACCAACACGTTGTTCACCCAGACGGCCAGCTTCGCGGCTGACGGGTTCGGCATCGACGAACGCGGTCAAGGTCTGGGAGGGGTCATCGTTCGGCTCGGTGTGGTGATCGCCATCCCCTTTGCGACGCTCGCCGACAAACGCGGTCGTCGCCAGATGATCGTCGTCACAGCGTGGGTGGCGCCCCTGTGGTGCGCGGTGGGAGCCATCGCCCCGAACTTCTGGGTGTTGGTCGGCACCCAGGCGATCGGCCGGCCGGTCGGGCTTGCGCTCGCATTGCTGATCGGCATCGTCGCCACGGAGGAGATGCCGCGCAACAGTCGCGCCTACGCACTCAGCGTGCTGGCGCTCGCCGGCGGGCTCGGTGCCGGCGTCGCCGTGGTCGGCCTTCGCCTTGCCGATCTCGGCAACGACGGGTGGCGACTCGTGTACCTGCTGTCGCTGATCTGGCTGCTGCCGGCGTACCACCTCATGCGGCGCCTGCCGGAGACCATCCGGTTCCAACGACGCCATGCGATGTCGCCGCGGCTCGACCGAGGACGCTTCGCCGTCATCGCCGTCGTAGCAGTGACCGCCAACCTCTTTGTCGCCCCGGCGTCGTTCTTCCTGAACCGCTACCTCGACGACGTGCGCGGCTACACCGGCGGTGGCATCGCCCTGTTCACCTTGAGCACCGCAACACCAGCGTCGCTCGGTTTGATCGCCGGTGGCCGGCTCGCCGACCTGATCGGCCGGCGGGCGCTGCTGGCGGTGTGCATGCCGCTGTCGACTCTGCTGCTCGTCGGCTCGTTCAGCGTCGGTGGGGCGCCGATGTGGTTGCTGGCCCTCGGTGGCGGGCTGCTGGCCGGTGCCGCCTATCCGGCCTTCACCGTCTACCGCACGGAGCTGTTCCCCACCGGCAATCGTGGACGAGCCAATGGCTACGTCACGGCACTCTCACTCGCCGGCAGCAGCGTGGGTCTGATGCTCGTCGGTGGTCTGGTCCATCGCGGCTGGACCTACGGACAGTCGATGTTGCTCGTCGGGTTCGGGCAGCTGCTCGCCGCGGCGATCGCCTTCATCGCCTACCCGGAGACAGCGCATCTCGAGCTCGAGCAGATCAACCCGCAGGATGCCTAGTCGAGACGTGAGATCCACGTGGCCACCGTTTCAGCGATCTCTGCGTCGGCGCCTTTCAGATCGTGACCGCGCCCTTCGACCCAGTGGTGCGTGACCGTGCCCGAAATCGTGGCCGTCCAATGCTCCAATTCCTTCGGCGTGGCGAATGGATCGCGTGTGCCGTGAACGAACAGGCAGGGAACTGTGAGCCGCGGCAGATGCTCGACGCGCAACGAGTCTGGTTTCCCTGGCGGATGGAGCGGGTACGAGATCAGCACCAGACCGCGCGCCGGCAACGGGTCGTCGGCATCACCGACCACCATCGAGCACATCCGTCCCCCCATTGATCGGCCACCGAGCACCAGCCCGCCGGCCAGCAGCGGTGCGGCCTCGTCGCGAACGGCCTGCAGCAGGACAGGTGCGCGGTCCGGTGCCTTGCGACCAGCCTTGCGGTACGGAAAGTCGGCGCGCCTGCATCGCATCGGCGACACGGCCTTCTCGATGGCCAGGAAACTGGAGTGGGTGCTCGACGAGCCCGCTCCAGGGAACAGCAGCAGGTTCATGCCAGCAGGATCCGGCGCGCCTCGCCGAGCCGTTCGATCTCGTGACCGGCGACGTCGTGGTCGCCGCCGTGATCGGGATGCACCTCGCGCAGCCGGGACCTGAACTGCGTCATCACCTCTTTCTTCGTGACCTTACCGGTACCCATCGGGAACCCCAGCAACTCCAGAGCCCACGCTTTCGGATCAGCCATCGTCGCCAACATCGAACCGGCCGCGCCGGCGAGGTTGGCGATGAACGACGGCCCGATCGGGCCCCGCCAGCGCATCGCCTTGTGCAGCGACGGGTTCAGCGCCCGGCGCGCCTCGATGCTGAGGCGCTCGACGGCATAGACGGCGCCGAGCACCTGCGCCAGAGGCGCGCCGTGCGGGTTGAGGCTGAAGCGCACGTTGTCGCCTTCGCCTTCAAGACGGTGCGCACTGACGGCCAGCCCGTGGCGGTCGACCTGGTACCGATGCTGGAGGCGCGGCTGCACGACGCGCTCACCGCGACTGACCTGATCGAGCAGTCGATGCACATCGGGCAGCAGGTCGATGTCGACTTCGGGAAGGTGAGCCGCGATCACCGCGCCGAGCAACAGCCCGCCGAACCCGGGAGTCGGGTCGACCGGCAGCACCAGATGTCCGAGCGAGACGCGGCGCGTCGGCGTGACCGGACGCGAATGCCACACCTCGAGCTCGGCCAACAACATGACGTGGCCTACACGTATGGTCGGAGCAGATCGTGCAGTTCTGCAGCGACCGACTGGGTTTCGACAACATCAGGTTCCTCGCCGTCGACGAGCGCCGCGGCAAGCTCGTCGGCGAGCTCGCAGGTGCGCACCCACAACCGCTTGTCGACCCCGTAGGGCGGTCGGTCGGGATCGGCGAGGTCGGTGGCGTTGAGCAGCTGCTCGAGACCGTCGGCATCGAGCGGATTGCGTTGCAGCCGGTCGCCGGCGAGGAAGAAGGTCGTCAACGTCTCGAACGGAAGCTGATCGGCGTCGTCTTCGGTCTCGTCGGGTAGGTCGATCCCCTCGTCGTTCTCCACCTCATCGAGGATCGCGTCGACCAGTTCCTCGTCATCGGTGCCGACCAGCAAGGTCTCATCTTCCCAGCGGAACGGCAGGCCACGAGCGACGAGGTGGGAGGTGACCAACTCCCGTTCGCCTTTCTCCCACTCGGCCAGGTCGTACTCGGTGGACGCGGCATCGTCGGCGAGTGGAACGGGTTCGCGCGGCGGTGTCTCAGGGGTGCCGGCAATCCCCAGCCGCATCTCGACCTGCGCGACCACATCGTCGGTTGCTTCTTCCGCGGACTCCGGAACGATCAGTTCGTCGCCGTCCCACGCGTGCGGAATCTCTGCATCGGCGAGCGTCGCAGCAAGCTCGGCCATCTGTTCGAACGACCAATTGGCCAGGTCGTAGTGCACCCGCGTGGCGTCGGGATCGTTGGAGTTCCAATCTTCGGTCACGCAGTTGACGCTATCCCCCAAGAACCCGGCTGACGAGAAAGTCGTGCATCCGCCGATACTCGTCGAGCTGGTTCTCCGGCTTGCGAAAGCCATGACCCTCGCCGTCGTAGACGACGAATTCGATGTCGACCCCGCCCGCGACACAGCGTTCGACGAACGCCCGGCTCTGGGCGATCGGCACGACCTGGTCGCAGTCACCGTGCAGCAGCAGGATCGGTGTGGCAGCGAGCTGCGCCGCATAGCTGAGCGGTGATCGGCTGCGACGCACACTCGCTGCGCCGGGCAGGGCCCCCACGAGTGAATCGGTGTAGTGCAGCTCGAAACGATCGCTGCCGTCCTCGGATCCCGACAGATCGGTGACCGGGTAGGCGGCGATCACCGCGGCGAGCAGGCGCGGACTCGAGGCAGCGACGCCGAGCGCGGTGAAGCCTCCCGCCGACGAGCCGACGATCGCGGTACGTTCGCCAGATCCCCAGCCGTGGGCATGGGCATGAGCGAGCACATCGATCGTGTCGCTGATGTCGAGCTCACCCCATCGGCCGCGGAGTGCCTGCTGGTAGGCGCGGCCGTGGCCCGTCGAACCGCGATGGTCGGGAACCAGGACGTTCCAGCCCTGAGCCCGCCAGTAGGCCACACGAGGCATGAAGGTGACCTGCCACTGATCGGTCGGCCCGCCGTGCAACCAGCACAGCAGTCGATCCGTCGACGTGTCTGCTTTGTAGAGCCGGGCATGAAGGGTGCACCCATCCGCGGCCGCGATCTCGATCAGCTCTGGCTCACGCAGCGGCAGATCCTCCCACCCGCTCAGCGGCCCGATCGCGACAACGTCTCGTTCCCACGTGGTGTCGTCGTAGACGACGACCTGCGTGGGTGTGCGCGCCCCCGATCGCAAGGCGGCGAGGCGGCCGCCGTTCCACGACAACTGGCCATGCACACCACGCGCCACCTCATGAACTGTGCGGCTGCCGACGTCGATGACGCACAGGCGGCCGAGGCCGTTCTCGTTGCGTGTGAACGCGATCCGTTGGCAATCCGGCGAGGCAACGAACGATCGCTGACCCATGCCCCACGTGGGCCCGCCGTGCTCGAACGGCTCGTCGAAGAAGGGCGTGCCGTCGAGCCACAGGTTCAGCCAACCGCCGTCGTCGCGCAGGCACAGCTCGGCGCCGTCCGTCATGAATCGAACCTGTTGCACAGCCCCCAAAGGTTGCGTTCGATGGCTTGCCGCGCGATCGAATGTGATCCGCTCGATCCTCGATCTATCCCACGGCATGTCGGGCGCGTTCCATGCGTGCCACGCGACGCTGCTGCTGTCGGGTGCGGCAGATGGGTCGAACACGAAGTCGGCGGATCCATCGTCGAGGCGCTCAGGCGTGCCGCCGACGCAATCGATTGACCAGAGCTCCGAATCGTCGACCACATACACGATCCGGCTTCCATCCGCCACGGCAACAGGCGCGGCCGCGGCGCGCTTCGACTCGAGGTCGGTCAAGCGACGCACGCTGCCGGTCGGCACCGGTTGCAACCAGAGATTGCCGTCGACTGCGGCATAGATCACCGCGGAGCCGTCGGCACTCCAACACCAACACCCTCCGCCAAATCCGCGCCCCGGCCGCGGTGCTGGGTAGGCCGTGAGTTGGCGAACGGGTGAACTGTTCAGCGTGTCGATCATCAAGGCAGCCAACCCACCCGCTGCCATCGCGTAGACGATGCACCTGCCGTCGGGACTGAGTCGGGGTTCGGTGAGGTCGCGTGAAACGATGCACCGCTCCACGGGAATCGACATGCCTGCGGACTGTATCCGCGTTAATTCATTGGACACTCGCGTTCGGCTTCTGGCATCCTCCGAGCAACCGAGACGAGAGGAGGTGCCCAATGTTGATGACAAGAGCCGCAATCCTCACCGACGTTGACGCGCGCCACTTCGGCCTCGGGCTCTGCACAGCCTGACGACCGCTGCAACGCGAGTCGCGGAGCTGTTTTCCCAACCCTCGAGCGTGCTTGGTCGCGCCCAAACACCCAACCCAGCAACACCACCCAAGGAGAGATCATGTGGTCAACCCACCCGTACATCGCCCAGCAACTGATCCGCGATCGCCAAGAGCGGCTGCGCCGGATCAGCCAAAGCACGCATCAGCGCCGCGAGGCCAGACGCATTCGGCGACGGCAACACACTCGAACCTAGACAAACAACCTGACGACGGGCGCGTCCGTCCCCCTGACGAACTACGGTGGACGGACGTGACCTCGTCTCAGTCCCCACAGAAGCCTGATCGAAACCTAGCGCTCGAATTGGTGCGCGTGACCGAGGCGGCCGCGCTGGCGGCTTCGCGCTGGGTCGGCCGCGGCGACAAGCTCGGCGCCGACGGCGCTGCAGTCGACGCGATGCGCACGGTGCTCGCGACCGTGCCGATGGACGGGATCGTCGTGATCGGTGAAGGTGAGAAGGACGAGGCACCGATGTTGTTCAACGGTGAACGCGTCGGCGACGGAACCGCGCCTCAAACCGATGTCGCCGTCGACCCGATCGACGGCACCACCTTGACGGCCTATGGCCGGGCCAACGCGATCGCGGTCATCGCGGTCAGCGAGCGCGGCACCATGTTCGACCCCGGGCCATGCGTCTACATGCACAAGATCGCGGTAGGCCCCGAGGCCGCCGGCTCGATCGACATCACGGCCACGGCCACACAGAACCTGCGTTGGGTGGCCAAGGCCAAGGGTGCGTCGGTTCGCGACCTCACGGTGGTGATCCTCGATCGCGAACGCCACACCGGCCTGATCGCCGAGGTTCGCGAGAGCGGCGCACGCGTCAAGCTGATCACCGACGGCGACATCTTCGGCGCAATCGCCACCGGCTGGCCCGATGCGGGCGTCGACGTGCTGCTCGGCACGGGTGGCACGCCCGAGGGCGTCACTGCTGCGGCGGCCCTGAAGTGCATGGGGGGCGAGATCCAGGGTCTGCTCGCGCCGCGCGACGAATCCGAACGGCAGACGGCGATCGACAGCGGCTACGACCTTTCCGCAGTGCTCACCACCGACGATCTGGTGAAGGGCAACAACTGCTTCTTCGCCGCAACGGGCGTCACCGACGGCGAACTGCTGCGCGGTGTGCGCTACGAGCATGGCGGGGCGCGCACGCAGAGCCTGGTGATGCGCTCGAAGAGCGGCACGGTCAGGATGATCGACGCTCGCCACCGCATCGACAAGCTGTCGATGTTCGCGGCTATCGACTACGCCTGACGCGCTTCCCGTCGGAAGGTGTCTAGTGGGCGCCGGCTGAAGTGCCTGTGACGCCGCCTGTGGCATTCAGGCGGGCGTGAGCGCGGCTCAAGGCAGCTTCGGCCTCGGCGTCGTGGGCGTGACGCAAGGTTGCCTCGGCTCGCTCCATCGCATCGATCGCTCGGCCGCGGTCGATCTCCTGCGAGAGCTCGGCGAGGTCGCTGAGGATGCTGACCTTGTTGGCGTTGACCTGCACGAAACCACCGTGCACAGCGGCGTCGAGTTGCGAACCGTCGGCCAACGTGATCCGGGTGTGCGACTCGGTGAGGGCGCCGAGGAACGGCGCGTGACCCGGCAGGAAAGCGATCTCGCCGCCGCCGAGGGTGCGGGTGATCACCTGGGTGGCCTCGCCGGAGAACACCACCTTCTCCGGCGACACCAACTCGACCTGCATCGTGTTAGCCACGAGAGCCTCCGCTCAGCTGACTTGCTCGGCGAGCGTCTTGGCCTTGGCCAGTACCTGCTCGACCCCGCCGACGTTCAAGAACGCCTGCTCGGGAACTTCGTCCATGTCGCCGCGCAGGATCGCCTCGAAGCTCTCGACCGTCTCTTCGACCGGCACGAACTCGCCGTCGATTCCCGTGAACACCTTGGCGACGTAGAACGGCTGGGAGAGGAACCGCTGGATCTTGCGGGCCCGCGACACCGTGAGGCGGTCTTCCTCGGAGAGCTCGTCGAGACCGAGGATGGCGATGATGTCTTGCAGCTCCTTGTAACGCTGCAGGTTCTCCTGCACGCCACGAGCCACCAAGTAGTGGCGATCGCCGACGACGTCGGGCTGCAGGATCGTGGAGGTCGATGCGAGCGGGTCGACTGCGGGGTAGATGCCGAGGGCGGCCACCTGGCGGCTGAGCTCGGTCGTCGCGTCGAGGTGGGTGAAGGTGGTGAACGGTGCCGGATCGGTGTAGTCGTCGGCAGGAACGTACACAGCCTGCAACGAGGTGATCGAACGGCCACGAGTCGAGGTGATGCGCTCTTGCAGCTGACCCATCTCGTCGGCCAGCGTCGGCTGATAGCCCACCGCCGAAGGCATGCGGCCGAGCAACGTCGACACCTCCGAGCCGGCCTGCACGAAGCGGAAGATGTTGTCGACGAACAACAACACGTCCTGATTCTTCACGTCGCGGAAGTACTCGGCCATCGTCAACGCCGACAGGGCGACGCGCAAGCGGACTCCGGGTGGCTCGTCCATCTGCCCGAACACCAGAGCGGCCTTCTCGAACACGCCGGACTCTTCCATCTCGATACGGAGGTCGGTGCCTTCACGAGTTCGCTCGCCGACGCCGGCGAACACCGACACGCCGCCGTGCTTGGACGCGACGCGGTTGATCATCTCAGTGATCAACACGGTCTTGCCGACTCCGGCGCCACCGAACAAGCCGATCTTTCCGCCGGCAAGGTACGGCGTGAGCAGGTCGATGACCTTGATGCCGGTGGGGAACAACTGCCTCGACGGCTCGAGGGCGTCGAACAGCGGGGCGTCGCGGTGGATGTCCCACCGCTCCATGTCGGCGTACTTGGCCGGGTCGTCGTCGAGCACGTCCCCCCACACGTTCCACACATGTCCGAGGGTGCGATCGCCGACGGGCACCTGTAGGCCGTGACCGAGGTTGCGCACCGCCGTGCCCCGGGTGAGACCGTCGGTCGGCTTCATGCAGATGGCGCGTACGCGGCTATCGCCGAGCTGTTGGGCGACCTCGGCGAGCACGACGATCGAATCACCCTCGACTTGAACGGTGAACTCCAGAGCGGTGTTGAGCTTGGGAAGCGAGCCCTTGGGGAACTCGACGTCGACTACCGGGCCGGCGATGCCGACGACTCGGCCGTCTTTGAGGTCCGATCCCGTCGTTGGGTGTTCGGTCATGGTCATGAGGTGTGCTCTCTCTCGGTTTCCGTACTACTCGTTGTGTGGTCCGCGCGCTGGTTCATACGTGAACGACTTTTGGTGCCGGCGGAGCGTCGGGCGAGCCGTCGTGCAGTGTTTCGAAATCGATGACGAGACCCTGGTGGACACCGGCAAGGGCTTCGGCACCGCTGACGATCTCCATGATCTCCGTGGTGATCGAATCCTGACGGGCGCGGTTCATGATCCGGCTGAGGTTCTTGATCAGCTCCTCGGCGTTGTCGGTTGCGCTCTTCATCGCTCGCTGCCGGAAGGCGTGCTCGCTGGCCGCGGCATTCAGCAGCGCGGCGTAGATACGAGCCTCGACGTACTTCGGCAGCAGGGCATCGAGGATCGTCGTGGGGTCCGGCTCGTATTCGAAGTCGGCTGCAGGTGCTGTCTGCCCTGCGTCACCGCGAACCACGGTTTCGCGCTCGAGAGGCACGAGCGGACGTTGCACGACCTCTTGCGAGCCGGCGGAGATGAATCGGGTGTAGACGAGCACGACGCGATCGACGACGTCCCTGACGAACAGGTCGATCACATGGTCGGCTATTGCTTTGGCGTTGGCATAGCTCGGCGTGTCGCTGAACCCGCTGAACGTGGATTCGATCCGATACCCGCGGAACCTGAAGTAGCTCTCGGCCTTGCGCCCTACTGCGATCACCGAGTAGTCGCGACCCTGGAGAACCTCTGCTTTGATCGAGCCTTCGGCAGCGCGCTGCACGCCCGCGTTGTACCCACCGCAGAGACCCCTATCGGCTGTGATGGCCACATAGGCGACGTTGTCGATCGTCGGGCGACCAATGAGCAACGGAGACGCGGTGGAACCGCCGGCAGCAGCAAGCCCCTTCACGACTTCCGTGATCTGCTCGCTGTACGGCACGGCTGCAGCCACTCGTTGTTGGGCCTTGACGATTCGTGAAGCAGCGATCAGCTCCATGGCGCGCGTGATCTTCTTCGTGGCCTGGACCGTACGAATACGTCCTCGAAGGATTCGCTCCTGTCCTCCTGCCATCAGCTACTCATTCCGTCGCGAGCGTCTTGTGGCTGGCTGCCTCGCCGAGGGCCTCGGCTGAGGTTGCCGTGGGATCCGCGGCGGCGCGGGCAGCCGCGTCGGCGGCGACGAAACGCTCCTTGAACCCGAGGATCACATCGGCGAGCTCGGCAGGCACATCGGCCTTCGGATCGTTGCGCATCGCCGAGAGCAACGCCCCCTGAGTGCCGCGCATGTGTTCGAGCAACTCCGCCTCGAACCGGCGTACGTCGACGACGGGCAAGCTGTCGAGGTAACCCTTGGTGCCGGCGAACACGACGACGACCTGCTCCTCGACCGGCATGGGGCTGTTCTGCGGTTGCTTCAGCAGCTCTACCAGGCGATAGCCGCGCTCGAGCTGGGCCTTGGAGATCGCGTCGAGCTCCGAACCGAACGTGGCGAACGCTTCCAGTTCGCGGAACTGGGCGAGGTCGATCTTCAACGTTCCGGCAACGCTCTTCATCGACTTGATCTGCGCAGCGCCACCGACGCGGCTCACAGAGATGCCGACGTCGACGGCCGGACGCACGCCCGACTTGAACAGGTTGTCGACGAGGTACACCTGACCGTCGGTGATCGAGATCACGTTGGTCGGGATGTACGCCGACACGTCGCCGGCCTTGGTCTCGATGATCGGCAGAGCGGTGAGCGAGCCGGAGCCACGTTCCTTGCTGAGCTTGGCGGCTCGCTCGAGCAGGCGGCTATGGAGATAGAACACGTCGCCTGGGTACGCCTCACGACCTGGCGGACGGCGAAGGAGGAGCGACACCTGTCGATAGGCCTCGGCCTGCTTCGACAGGTCGTCGTAGACGATGAGCGCGTGCTCGCCGTTCTCCATCCAGTGTTGACCCATGGCGCACCCGGCGTACGGGGCGAGGTACTTGAACGGCGCCGGATCGCTGGCCGGAGCGGCCACCACGACCGTGTACTCCAGAGCGCCGTACTGGCGCAGCGTCTCGACCGTCTGGGCGACCGTGGAGCCCTTCTGGCCGATGGCCACGTAGATGCACTTCACGCCAAGCCCGCGCTGGTTGATGATCGCGTCGATGGCCACCGTGGTCTTGCCCGTCTTGCGATCGCCGATGATCAGCTCACGCTGGCCACGACCGATCGGGGTCATGGCGTCGATTGCCTTGATACCGGTCTGCAGCGGCTCGTGCACGGGCTGACGACCCATGATTCCGGGAGCCTGGATCTCGACGCGGCGAGAAATGCCACCGACGATGTCACCGAGCCCATCGATCGGATGCCCGAGGGCATTGACGACGCGGCCGAGCATGGCGTCGCCGACGGGGACGCTGAGGATGCTGCCCGTGGCCTTCACGGTCTGTCCCTCTTCAACGCCGTCGGCGTCACCGAGAACGACAGCGCCGATCGACTCTTCATCGAGGTTGAGTGCCAGCCCGACAGTACCGTCCTCGAACTCGAGCAACTCGTTGACGGCGCAGTCGGGAAGACCGCTGACGCGGGCGATGCCGTCGCCGACCTCGGTGACGCGCCCGACCGTGCGGGCCTCGAGCGAGGGCTCGAAGCCCTCGAGGTTCTTCTTGAGTGCTGCGGCAATGTCGCTGGCGCTCATCGTGAGTTCTGCCATGGTTGTCTTTGTCTCCGTTTGGTGTCCGGTGCCTAGAGGCGGGACTTCAACTGCTCGATGCGGGTACGGACTGTGCCGTCGATGACCGTGTCGCCCACGGTGGCCACGATTCCGCCCAACACCGACGGGTCGACGATCACCTTGAGGTTCACTTGCTTGCCGGTGGCGTTGGCGAGCGCGGCCGCCAGGCGTGTTTCCTGGTCGGGCGTGAGCGCGATTGCCGTGCGCACCTCGGCGACCTCGAGGTTCTTGGCCGACGAGGCCCTGGCCACGAGCTTGTCGACGATCGCCGGCAGATCGCGGGCCCTGCCGGAGCCGACCACCATCGAGATCAGCTGGGTGGTGGTGGGGGTGACCTTGCCACCGAGCAGGTCTTCGACGATCGCCTGTCGCTTACCGGCCGGGATCTGCTCGTCGCTCAGGGCGTTGCGCAACTCGTCGCTGCTCTCGTAGCTACGAGCGAAGCGGAACAACTCGTCTTCGACCTCGTCGATCGTGCCCTCGGCGCGGGCGATCTCGAACAATCCCCGGGCATACCCTTCGATCCGCGAATCGCTCATGCGCTGACTCCTGCTCCGACCTTGGCGATGAAGTTCTCGATCAGCTCCTGATGCGTCGCCGCATCGAGGGAGCCGGTGACCACGAGTTCGACAGCGGCGGCTGACAGGCGAGCGATCTCGGCGCGCAGCTCGTCGCTGTTCTCGTAGCTGCGAGCAAAGCGGAACAGCTCGTCTTCGACCTCGTCGATCGTGCCCTCGGCGCGGGCGATCTCGAACAATCCCCGGGCATACCCTTCGATCCGCGAATCGCTCATGCGCTGACTCCTGCTCCGAC
>DATAJN010000567.1:0-9743 GCA_036262105.1 Ilumatobacteraceae bacterium | reverse complement strand
GTAGAAGGCCTGGTCAGGAGCCGTGCCGAGACAGAGTGTGGGCGGAATGAGCGCGAACGTCGACCGCCACCGCTCCTCCTCGGTGAGCTCGGGGAACACCGGCAGCAACGCCTTTGTCGTGGCGTTGAAGCCGCCGTCGATATGGATGTAGCCGTTGGTGCGGAAGATCACGTTCGACTGGTCGTCCCAAGGCACGGGGAAAGCGGCGAGGTTGCTGGGGCAGAAATCCTGAATGGTGTGGTGCAACCGGTTGGCGTGATACCCGTCGTTGAAGTTCTCGAACATCACCTTCCAGTTCCACGGCAGATCGGTGAGCGTGAAGCTGTCGGGGGAGATGGTTTTGGCCAAGTCGTAGTGCTCGAGGAAGGGCTCGTAGCGTGCGAGCGAAGGAGCCAACGGCTCGGCGTCGGCATCGAAGTTGACGAACAGGAAGCCGAGCCATTCCTCGACGCAAAGGTTGGGCAGGCCCCACTCGGACTTCGTGAAACCGGCCGTGCGCTCCATCGCCGGAGCACCGAGCAGACGCCCATCGAGGCCGTAGACCCACTGGTGGTATGGGCAGGTGAACGTTCCACAGGTGCCGCAGTCGTCGACGATCTGCATGCCGCGGTGTTGGCAGATCGCCGAGAAGGCGTGGATCACACCATCTTTGGCGCGGGCGATGATGAGTCGCTCGCCGTTGACGGTCTTCGTGAAGTAGTCGCCCGGGTTGGCGACCCTGTCGACCCGACCCACACACAGCCACTCGTGATCGAAGAGGGCGCGCCGTTCGAACTCGAGGAACTCATCGGTGGTGTAGCACAGCGGTGGAAGCGTGCAGGCCTTGTCGACATCGAGCACCGACTCGTCGAACGAGCCGAGCAGGTCGGTGGTGAGCACGGATTGATCAGGCATCAGGTTGCACCTCTCTCGGACACTTGGCTCTCTGGTTTGGTTTCGGCATTCGGATCCTTCAACAAGAACTTGCGAATCTTGCCAACGCTGGTGCGCGGTAGCTCGCTGACGAAGGAGATGTCGCGTGGCCGTTTCGACTTGGCCAGCCGCTCGTTGCACCAGTCGAACAGCTCCTCGATGGTAGGCGGTCGAGCCGGGTCGGCGGCAACGACGTAGGCAACCGGCACCTCGTCGCGTACGGGGTCGGGCATGCCGACGACCGCGACCTCGAGCACGGCTGGGTGAGCGGCCAGCACGTGCTCGACCTCGACGATCGAAACGTTCTCGCCGGCCACCTTCAGCACGTCGGCACGCCGGCCGTCGAAGAAGTGGCGTCCGCTCGAATCGCGGCGGGCGCGGTCGCCGGTGCGGAACCATTCGCCGGCGAAGCTGGCCGCAGTGGTCTGCGGGTCATCGAGGTATCCGGCGAACAGCGTGATGCCCGGCTCGCCACCGACGACGATCTCGCCGACCTCGCCCGGTGCGGTCGACGACCCGCCGGCATCGTGGACGTCGACCACGCATCCCGGTGTGACGTAGCCCATGCTGGCCGGTAGCGGATTGGCACTCTCGTCGGTGAGCACCGCGGGAATCGTCTCGGTCATGCCGTAGAGCTGGCGTGGCCTGCACCCCAACAGGCCGCCGAGCACCTGGTACTGGTCGTCGCTGATGTTCATCGCGTACCAGCAGTGCTGCAGGCGAACCCCGTCGACAGGATCGGCGCCGCGGGCCAGGATCATACGGATCGGCGCGGCGAACAGGCTGGCATGGGTGGCCTCGTGCTGCGCGGCCTGCGTCAGGAACTTGCTGGCGGAGAACGTGTGCATGAGGGCCACCGATGCGCCGGCCCAGATGGCCGATGCGAAGGAGTAGTACTGGGCGTTGGCGTGGAACATGGGCAACACGACGAGTTGCCGGTGGTGAGCCTGCAGGCACGCGGCTTCGGCCATGACCTTGCCGGCGAACGCATAGTTGGCCTGGGTAACTTCGACCCCTTTGGGTCGTCCGGTGGTACCCGACGTGAACATCACCGCGGCGCGGTCACGCAAGGCCAGCTGCGGCCAATCGCCAAAGGTGACATTGCCGAGTTGGTCGAGCTCGGTGTCGGCTTCGTCAAACGCGATGGTCGCCATGCCTGCGGCCGCCGGAAGGTAGTCACTGCTTCGTGCCGCGGCGTACAGGCCGACGGCCGGCCGCGTGCGTTCGATGTGACCCGCTAGCTCGGGAGTACGACCAGACGGATCGCTGGGCACCAGCCACGCGCCGAGACGAGCCGTCGCAATCCAGGCGGCCACGAACGCGGGCGAGTTGGTGAGCGCGAGATGCACCGACGAGCCGGGCACCACTCCGTTGCGTACCAACTGCGCAGCCATTCGGGCGACGAGGGTGTCGAACTCCCCATACGTCCAGTCGCGCACGATGCCCGAGGGTGCCTCGAACCTGAGGAACAGGCGGTCGGGATTGGCGGCGACCGTATCGGCCCATACGTCGCCGAAGGAGAGCGCTCCAGGCCAGGCGCTCACGCCGGTTGAGCCTCCTCGGCTGCGCCGTACCCGCCTCCGCCCGGGAGCTCGAGGCTGACGTGGTCGCCGGGTTGCAACGTGATGCGTTGCTGGGTGCGCACCGCCTCGCCGTTGACGGTGAACGAACCGGCGGCGCCTTCGCCGCCTCCGAAGATCCCCTCCGGTGGCACGGCGAGCCGCGAGGTGACTGCGTTCAACTGCCAGGGGCGAGTGGTGTCGACGCTGAACTCGACCGTCTGGCCCATCCCGCCGATCTGCCGGCCGGCTCCGCCGCTGCCGGCGCGCAACGACTTGCGATGGAAACGGATCGGTGCTGAGGCCTCGACGACCTCGACCGGTACTGCGGCGACGCCAGTGGGGTAGGAGCACGCCGACAGTCCGGGCTTGTGGGCACGCGCCCCGACGCCGCCGGCGTAGGTGAACATGGCCGTGATGAACGGCCGTCCGTCGTCGTGGTTGCCCGAGACCTGCATGGTCCACACCGCACCAGATCCCTCGGCCATGGCCTGCTCCGGTTTGATCTGGGCGAGCGCCTTGAGCAGCGCGTTGGGCAGGAACATGCCCACGACATGGCGCGCCGTGCACGGCTGCGGTGAGACCGCGTTGACGATCGAGCCAACCGGCGCCTCGACCAGGATCGGCGCCAGGCTGCCGTGGTTGTTCGGCAGCTCGGGGTTGAGCACCGACCGCACAGCGAACGTGGTGTACGCGTGCGTGTAGTTCTTGACGACGTTGATGCCGTACGGGCTGGCACCAGACGATCCTGCGTAGTCGACGAGGATCTCGCCGCGAACAGGATCGACGGTGATGGCGCAGACGATGTCGATGCGGCTCCCATCGGCAAGGTCGAGCTCCGCGCTCGCGTTGTAGGTTCCCGCCGGCAGCTCGCGAATCGTCGCACGAGTAGCGGCCTCGCTGCGTTCGATGATCTCGTCGGCCAGCGCTTCGATGTCGTCGAGGCCGTGCTGCTTGCACAGCGACAGCAACCGTTGCGCGCCCACCTCGCCAGAGGCCATCTGGGCGTGCAGGTCGCCTGACATGTGATCGGGCTGGCGTACGTTGCTGAGGATGAAGCGCCACACATCGTCGTTGCGCTCGCCGGCTTTCATCAGCTTGCAGATCGGGATCCACAGGCCCTCTTCGAACACGTCGCGCGCGCCGGCACCGATCCCGTAGCCACCGACGTCGGTGTGGTGGATGGTCGAGCCGAAGAACGCGATTGCCTTGCCACCGCGGAACACGGGGTAGAGCACGGTGACGTCGAGGAGTTGCCCGGCGGTCTTGTACGGATCGTTGGTGATCAACACATCGCCCTCGACCAGCGACAGCGGTGGGTACTGCTCGAGAACCGCTGTAGCGGCGCGGGCGAGGGAGTTGATGTGCCCCGGCGTACCGGTGACCGCCTGAGCGACCATTCGCCCGCGTTGGTCGAAGACGGCGTTGGCCAGATCGCCCGCCTCGCGAACGATGGGGGAGAAGGCCGCCCGCTGCAGGGCCCTGGCCTGTTCGTTGACGGTGGCGATGAGGCTCTGCCACAGGACCTCGAGCTCGATCGGATCGAACGCCATCAGATGCTCCTCTCGGCGACGAGCGAGCCGTCGTCGGCAACCTCGACGACCCAACCGGGCCGGATGACCGCGGTGGTCTCTCGCTCCTCGACGATGGCCGGACCGATGAGACGTTGGCCGCGACCGAGATCGGTGCGACGGTAGACAGGCGTGTCCACAGCTGCTGCCGATCGCTCGAACCGAACCGCACGAACCGTTCGCGGCTCACCGTGTGTTTCACCAACTTCTGCCTGGGGCTCGACGGTGTCGGCGTTGGCATATGCCGACAGCCGCCAGGTGACGGCCTCGACGGCCACGTCGGGGATCGTCAGCCCGTAGATGCGTCGGTAGTCGCTCTCGAAGCGGTCGACGACCGCCTCGTCGTCGACCGGCCAGTGCTCGCCGTCGCCGACCCATATGGTGAGCTCGTTGCCCTGACCGAGGTAACGGGCATCGAGGCCGTAACGGAAGCGGATGCGGTCGCTCGGCACGCCGGCCGCAGCGAGCACGCGTCGGCCCTCGTCGCGGAGCTCGTCGAGCAGCCGGTCGCGCTCGCTGTGCGAGATGGCGCTGAGCGATCGCACCATGGAGCGGGCGAGATCGATGCGCACCGGCGACACGAGCGTTCCGAACGCGCTGAGCACGCTGGCGTTGACCGGGAAGATGACTCGTGGTGAGTCGAGCAGCTCGGCGACACCGCAGGCATGGATGGGGCCGGCTCCGCCGAACGCCAGAACGGTGACGCCGCGGAGATCCTCGCCTTGTTCGACCGCGTGCATGCGCGCTGCCGCCGCCATGTTCTGGTTGACGAGCTCGTGCACGCCGGCTGCTGTGTCGCTGACCGGAAGGCCGAGCCCGTCGGCCACCGATCTCAGGGCGGCATCGTTGGCGGCCAGATCGAGGGGCATGTCGCCGCCGAGGAAGTAGCCGGCGTCGAGCAGGCCGAGGGCCAAATCGGCATCGGTGACCGCCGCCTTGGTGCCACCGCGGCCGTAGCATGCCGGGCCAGGATCCGCACCGGACGACTCGGGCCCGACCTTCAGCAGGCCGAGCTCGTCGATGCGTGCCAGGCTGCCTCCACCGGCGCCGATCTCGACGAGGTCGACAGAAGGCACCGAGACCGGGAACCCGGAACCCTTCTTGAACCGGTAGATCCGGGCGACTTCGAACGTGTTGGTGATCTCCGGCTCGCCACCGGATATCAGGCATGACTTGGCAGTCGTGCCACCCATGTCGAAGCACAACAGACGGTCCTCGCCGAGCCGGCGGGCGAACCAGCTACCGGCGAGCGCTCCTGCCGCCGGACCGCTCTCGACCAGACGAATGGGAGCGCGGGCGGCGTCGTCGGCCGACACGACACCTCCGTTCGACAGCATCATCAGCACCGACCCGCCGAAGCCTTCGGCGGCGAGCCACTTCTGGAGCTCGTCGAGGTATGGCCCGATGACCGGCATGGTGGCGGCATTGCACGCAGTGGTGATCATGCGCGGGTACTCGCGGATCTGCGGCGAGATCTCGGCCGAGATGCACACCGGTACGCCGAGTTCGCGGCGCAGGTGGTCGGCGATGATCCGTTCGTTGGCGGGGTTGGCGTAGGCGTTGATGAGACACACCCCGACCGACTCGACCTCCGCGGCCCGCAACTCCGAGGTGATGGCCTCCAGCCCCGCGGCCGTCGGCGCTTCCACCACACCGCCTTGCGGGTTCGTTCGTTCGGCGATCTCGACAACCCTCTCTCGTGGCACAGGCGGACTGGGGAACTCGATCTGCAGGTCGTACATGTCGTAGCGGTGCTCGTCGCGGATCAGCATCGTGTCGCCGAACCCCTCGGTGGTGACGACTCCGGCACGACCGATCTTGCCTTCGATCAGCGCGTTGGTGATCAGCGTCGTGGCATGCACGATCGGCGCGGTGATCTCGGCCGGCCGTACCCCAGCTTTGGCCAACAGCTGTCGCACGCCGGCGCGCACGCCGTCGAGTGGTGCGGCCGGAGTGGTGAGGGTCTTGTCGACGATCACACGGCCACTGGCCGCATCGATGAGGACGACATCGGTGAAGGTGCCGCCGATGTCGACGGCCAGGCGCCAGTCGGGAATTGACGACATGTCAGCCATTGCGCAGGTCCTCTCGGGGCGGTGCGAACACGTCGAGGATCCAGACCTCGTTCAACTCGTCGTCGCCGATGAACACGCTGTCGCCATGCCAGACGGACCTCGGCGCCAGGTAGACCTCGCCGGGCCCGAGTTTGATGCGGGTGCCGTCGTCGGGTTCGCCGATGCGGAAGTCGAGCGTGCCGCGCACGATGATCCCGAGCTGCTCCTGGTCGGTGTGATGATGAAGGAACGAGCCGGTGGCGCCGCCGCTGATGCGCCAGAAGCACAGCTGCAGCAGTTCGCCGTTGATCACCCTGCGGCGGAAGCCGGCGCGGTCGGTGTCGTTGAACTTCTCGTCCTCGTAGAAGTAGCAGTACTGGTTGGTGAGATCCATCGTTCCTCTTACAACAGTCGGTCGATCATGCGGCGTTCAACATCGTCGAGGTGCGCCTGAACCGCGGCGACGGTGGGCTTGCGCCGACCCGCCACGAGTGCGTCGGCGATGGCTCGATGGGCGGTGGTCGACGAGGCGATGATGTCGGCCACTTCCCTGCGGTTGATCTCGGCGTAGAGCAGAGATGCCAGTTCGAACGAGTCGAACAGAGCGGCGAGCGTCTTTCCGTAGACCTCGTGCAGCAGCGGGTTACCGCACGCTCGGGCGATCGACGTGTGGAACGCGCGATCGGCGGCGCGGAACTCATCGAGCTGGTCGGTCGAACGAGCTGCCAGCTCGGCGATGTCGGCGCGCTCGGCGTCGGTGGCGCGTCGAGCGGCGAACTCCGACATGGTCGGCTCGATCGTGCGGCGCACTTCGAACAGTTGGCGAACGAGTGCCTTGCGCTCGTCGAGCGTGGCCGATTCACCGGTGAGGCGGATCTCGGGGAGCCGCTCGGCAACGACGGGGCGGTTGCCGCGGCGCTCGAGGTATCCGGACGCGGTGAGGCCTTGGATCGCCTCGCGCACCGAGGTGCGGGCGACCCCGAACTGTTCGCACAGCAGCCGCTCGGCCGGCACTGGACTTCCCGGCTGCAACTCACCCGTGCGGATCGCCTCGAGCAGTTGGGCTCGGATCTCGGACGAGATCGTTCGTCGCTTCACCGGCGCGAATGGAGTGTTCATCGAACTCCGATGACGAGTCGGTGGGCGGGCCGCAAGAGCACGGCGCCGATGGTCTCCGTGGTCATGCCGGCTCCCTCCGAAAGGCTGGTCTGGTTGTCAGACCATACCTCGCATGGCGCGATCGCCGCGCCTCGGAGGGCCTGCGAACTCAGGCGTCGATCAGGCGTCGGGAACGACGAGAACGGGCAAGGTGGCCCGGTGGACCAACTCGTAGGTGGTGGAGCCGAGAAGTGCCCCACGCAGGGGTCCGCCGCCGCCGTGACCGACGGCGATGACCTCGGCATGTCGATCTGCAGCGACGCGCATGAGTGCCTCGACGGCGTGATCCTTGACGAACTCGGACTCGATCTCGACTCCCGGGAAGGCCGCTGCCAACTCGGCTCGCACCGTCTCCACCGCTCGTTGACCGACCGCGAGGATCTCTTCTTCGAGGGACCCGCCGCGAGGACCGATCGAGGTCGGGTCGTATCCGAAGACCAGAACCACCTTGGCATTCATCAAGCTGGCGATGCGGGCGGCAGTGAGTGCGGCCGCTGTGCCGCTCCCGTCTCCACCGATTCCGACGATGAGTTCAGCAGCCATCACACTCTTCCTTTCTTGCGGTAGGTGCCCAGCGGGGCAGCCAACGTGTCGTCACTGTCGGGGTCCTTGGCAAGATCGGGGGGATCGACGCTGTAACTGAAGAACGTCGGATACTTCTTCGATGCCCAGAGCATCAGCGGAATGCCGAGCACGAGAAGCAGTGTGCCGATCAACAAGACGGTGCCGACGCCGAACAGCGTGCCGTAGCCGTAGTCGCCGTTGCGGGCATCCCACACCGTCTTGCAGAACACGTAGATCAGAACGACGCCACCAAAGCCTGGCAGGAAGCCGATGAGCACGAAGTTCTTCAGCGACTTGAAGATCCACCGTCGGAAGTAGAGGATGCACGAGACCCCTGACAGGCCGTAGTACACGGCAATCGCCATTCCCACAGCTGCGATCGATGCGCTGTAGGCATCGGTCGACGTGTTGTGGCTGACCGTGACGAGCACCAGGTACCAGGCAATCGAGATGCCACCGAACAGCCACGAGCTGTAGTCAGGTGTCAGCCGCTTCGGATCGATCTGAGCCAACTTGGCTGGCGCGGCGCCGTGCGAGCCCATCGACAGCATCGTCCTGGTCGCCGGCAGGATGGTGGTCTGGCACGAGGCCGCTGCCGACGTGAGCACGGCGATGACCAACAGCTTGACCATGATGGTCGGCAGGGCGATCTTGCCGAGCGCGTACATTGCATCGTCGGAGTTGTCGGTGACGAACTGCGGCCCGAGGAGGGAGACTGCGCCGTACGAGACGATCAGGTAGATGGCCAGCAGCACCAACGTCGACAACACGGCCGCTCGTCCCGGGGTCTTGCTCGAGTCTTTGGCCTCTTCGTTGACCGAGACACACGTATCCCAGCCCCAGTAGATGAACACGGCCACCACGAGGCCGGCGGTGATGGCGTTGGTGCTGAGCCCCGATGGCGACATCCACGACAGGCTGGGCTTGATCGAGTGATACGTCGTTCCGTCGACGACTCTGGTCGTTCCGTTACCGAGCGATTTGCCGATCGCGACGACGGCAAAGACGGCCAGCACGACGAGCTCGGTGCCGAGCAGCAGCACCTGCGAGCGGGCTGACAGCTCGATGCCTTTCCAGCAGATCCACGTCATGGCGATGATGAACAGGATCCCGATGAACGTCGTGAGGTAGATGTTGTCGGCCGACTTCTCGTCGAACAGCAAGATGAGGTACTGCCCCGACACACCGGCAAGGTTGGGCATGATCACGAGATCGGCGACGATGCAGCCCCAACCGGCGATCCAGCCCGCCTTCGGCCCGAAGGCACGTACGCCCCACGTGAAGTTGGTTCCGCAATCCGGGTCGGCCTTGTTGAGGTAGTAGAACGAGGCGGCGATGCAGGCCATCGGTACGAAGGCGAACAGCATGATGAACGGCGCCTTGGTGTTGGCCTCGCCGGTGACGAGCCCGATGCTCGCCGCCAAGCTGTAGCCGGGTGCCGTCGAGGCCACGCCGATCACGATGACTGCGATGAGCCCGAGCGAACCTCCCTTCAAGCCCTTTGAAGGCACAGTGTTTTCGTGCACAGCGACGCTCATGATCCCCCTCGGTCGTCCTCGCCTTCGCAAAGTTTGACACAGGCTATTTACATACAAGTACAATACAAGTTGTGCCTGACTGGAATCCCGAGCAGTACCGCAGATTCGCTGCCGAGCGAGCCCAGCCGTTCCACGATCTCCTGGCGTTGGTGGAGCCCGGTGCGATCAAACGGGCCGCTGACCTGGGTTGTGGTCCGGGTGAGCTGACCGCTCTTGCCGCGCGACACCTCGACATCGAACAGATGGTCGGCATCGACAACTCACCGGCAATGCTGGCCAAGACCGCGGAGCATGTCTCCGACAGAGTGCGGTTCGAACACGGCGACATCTCCGAGTGGACATCTCCGGGCGACCTCGACCTCGTCCTGGCGGCTGCCAGCCTGCAAT
>DATAJN010000566.1:0-4018 GCA_036262105.1 Ilumatobacteraceae bacterium | reverse complement strand
CGCCTGGTTGGCGCGATCGACGAGCCGGCCGATGTCTTGCAGCTGGTGCTTCATCCCGCCTGCGTACACGGTGATGACGCCCATCTCTTCACTGACGCTGACCACCGGCACGGGGATCGACCGTGCCACGCGTTCGGCCGTGCGGTGTCGAGTTCCGGTCTCACTGGTGGGCACGGACGGATCGGGAACGAGATGCACGTTGGCGCGGGCCAACCGTTGCCCTCGGGAGCCGAGGATGATCGCCCCATCCATCTTGGCCAGCTCGCTGAGCCGCTGCGGGCTGAACGGTGCGTCGAGCAGGAAGCCGCCGCTGCAGATGGCCAACACATCGGGCCCGTCACCGAGGATCAGGAGCGCGCCCATCTTGGCTCGGACGATTCGTTCGATGCCATCGCGCAGCGGGGTTCCGGGGGCGATGGTGGCCAGGGCACCGTGCAGTGCATCGGTGGGTGGCCCGGGCGTCGTCATGGATGGATCCTACTTGCCGCGGGCGCTCTGCAATCCCGCAGCGAGCAATGCCTCGTTGAGCGTGCCAACGCGAATGAGCGTGATGCCATCGACACCATTCGCCGAATTGGCCGGCACGAGCGCCCTGGTGAACCCCAACCTGGCCGCCTCGGCCAGGCGCCGGGAGGCGTGGGCAACCTGGCGCAGCTCACCCGCCAACCCGACCTCGCCGAAGGAGATGAGGTTGGGGGGCAGCGGTACATCAGCGAGCGCGCTGACGATGGCGAGGCACATCGGCAGATCGCAACCGGGCTCGGTGAGCCGCACTCCACCGACCGCGGAGGCGAACACCTCGTGCAGGCTCATGGCCAGCCGGGCACGCCGCTCGAGTACCGCCAAGAGGAGCGCCAGCCGGCCGGGGTCGAGCCCTTGAGCACTGCGCCGCGGTGGTGCGCCGGGATTGACCCGGTTGGTGAGGGCCTGGACCTCGACAAGCAGTGGCCGGTGGCCTTCGAGCGTTGGAGTGACTGCCGAGCCCGCCACCCCGGTTCTCCGGTCGGACAGGAACAGGCTGCTCGCATCGGGCACGCCGGTGAGACCGTGCTCGACCATCTCGAACACACCGAGCTCGTTGGTCGAGCCGAAACGATGCTTGACGGCACGCAGCAAGCGCAGGGCGTGATGCCGGTCGCCCTCGAAGCTGAGCACCGTGTCGACGATGTGCTCGAGTACTCGCGGGCCGGCCAGGCCGCCGTCCTTGGTGACATGGCCGACGAGCACCAAGGGGATGCCGCGGCCCTTGGCCTCGGCAACCAACCGGTGTGCGCAGCCGCGAACCTGCACAACGCTTCCCGGCGCGGACCCGAGCTCGTGGTCGGCCACCGACTGGATGCTGTCGATGATGACAAGGTGCGGTTTCACGGTGTCGAAGGCGGCGACGATGTGGGCAAGCGATGTTTCGGCCAGTAGCCACACGTGAGGGCTCACAGCGCCCAACCGTTCGGCCCGGAGCCGCACCTGCTGGGGGCTTTCCTCGGCGCTGACGTAGAGCGTGCGTTCCGGCCATGTCGCCGCCAGCTGCAGCAACAACGTGCTCTTGCCGATGCCCGGCTCACCGGCCAGCAGTGTGACGGAGCCCGGAACCAGGCCGCCGCCCAGCACTCGATCGAGCTCTTCGATCGCTGTCGATTGCGGCCCACCCTCCAACGTCTCGACCTCGGCGATGGGCACTGCCGTGGCGGCGCAGGCTGAGGGGATCAGCGTGGCGAGATCGGGATCCGCGCCCTCGACATCTTCGACCATCGAGTTCCATGTGGCGCAAGCGGGGCAACAGCCGGCCCACTTCGGGTAAGCGGCAGAACAGGACGTGCAGCGGTAGACAAGACGGAGCTTCGACATGGTGACTGCACCGTACAAAGGGGGTGTTACACGCCCCGCGGCGCACGTCTCACTCCGACGTGGGCGCCGAAATGGGCGCCAGCGGCCCAGATCCGCGCCCGCGTGGACTGCGGGCGCGGCGTTGGCGCTGCTTCACGACCCACGTGATGAAGGCCGCCGCCAACAAGCACCAGGCGACGAGAGCGATCAGCGCCACGTTGGCGGCGACTCCCCAGATCTTGGCCGTGCCGTGGTCGTCGGCCGCAGTCGTGGTGAGGTCGAGCTGGGAACCATCGAGGGGCACGACCCACGAGACCGCACCGTCTTTCACGGTTCCGGTCGCCGATGTGATCTTGCCGGGTAGCGCCGCCCGCACAGTTACGCCAACAGCCTCGGTCGGATTGGCATTCGATGCCACCACCTGCTCGGCGTATGGAGTTGCGCCGATGGCCGCGAGCACGTCTGGATCGGCGAACGCCCCCAACCCGTCGATCCGCAGCGATCCGGCGAGCGAGACCGTCGTTCCGTCCTGGCTGACCACCCGGTGAACCGTGACGCCGTGCAGCGGCCCTCCGGATCCGTTGATCGATTGCAACAGCGCAGTGGCTTCTTCCGGATTGGCGAAGGCGTGGCTGAGCACGACCTGCAACCCACCGGCGGACGTGTCGGTGGGCCCGGTGACCGCCCAGCCAGCGGCTTTGACGTCGTCGAAGCGGAGGTCGTCAGCGAGGCCAGGTGCCTGGCTCACGACGTCGGCATCGGCCGTCGCCGTGACCGTGATCTTGCCGGAGCCGTCGGCACCCATCGAAACATCGACGGTGGTGTCGACGTGGCACGCGGCGAGGAACATCACAGCGATCACGATGAGGCCCCGACGCATAGTGTCCCCGATTGTGGCATGCGGAACCTGGCGCACACCGGAGGTGTCAGTACTGGCAACACGTCGACCATGACCACCGCACCACGAGAACCACCCGACACCGATCTCGTCGCTCGCGCCCGCGCGGGTGACGATGCTGCCTTTGGCGCGCTCGTCGGGCGGTACCAGACAGCTGCGTTGCGGTTGGCCGCGGCGATCAGCGGTTCGGCCGACGATGCCGCCGACATAGCCCAGGAGGCCTTGGTGAAAGCACACCGATCGCTCACGAAGCTGACCGACCCGGCCATGGTCCGGCCATGGATGCTGAGGATCGTCGCCAACGAGGCCAAGAACCACCTGCGCAGTCGCCACCGGCGTCATCAACGCGAAGAGCGATACGGGTCGTGGGTCGTCGGTGCGACACCGGAGCCCGAATCCAGCGTGCTCGCCGCCGACGACGCTCGCGAACTGAGCGTGGCGCTCGCTCGCATCGGCGTTCGCGACCGGCAGGTGCTCGCCTATCGCTACTTCGCCGGCCTCTCGGAGGCCGAGACGGCGCTGGCGCTCGATGTGGCCGCCGGCACCGTGAAGTCGAGGACCGCTCGCGCTCTTGGCCGATTGCGGGTCGAAATGGAGCGCCGATGATCGATCTCGAGCGCTCATTGGCTGAGCTCGCCGATCGCCTGGAGATCCGAGGCGGCGACCGCCTCGTCACCGACGTCGTCCGCCGGATCAGCCAACCGATGCCGCGCCGTCAACCGCGCCGCCGCGTCGGCTTGGCGGTTGCACTTGCCGCGCTGCTGATGATCGCGATCGCCGGCCTCCCCGGGCCTCGCCACGCGATTGCCCGCTGGTTCGGGTTCGACAGTGTTCGCATCGAGCCAGATGTGACCGTGCCGACGACGGCCGTGCCGACGACGGCCGCGCCGACGACGGCTTCATCGGTGGAGCTCTCGGCCGGCTCCCCGACCACCACCACCAGCCTTGCCGAGCCCGACCTCGGTCTCGGCGCGGCGGTATCGCTGGCAGATGCCGTCACCCAGACCGCGCTGCCTGATCCGATGCCGGGGTTGCTCGGCGAACCGCTGTCGATCCATGTCGTACACCTGCCGCGATTCGCCCAGATCGTGATCGTCTACCCACCGTCGAATCTGCTCGGGCGATCACCGGTGACTGGTGTCGGTGCTCTTGTTTCGGTGTTCCCCGCGCAGATCGACGATGGTCTGTTCGGCAAGGCTCTCGGCACCACCGCTACGGTTCGATCCGTCGACGTCGACGGATCGAACCGTAGCGGTGGTGCCGAGAGCCTTGCCGAACAGACCATCGTCGATCTGC
>DATAJN010000565.1:0-3164 GCA_036262105.1 Ilumatobacteraceae bacterium | reverse complement strand
CCGACGGCCGACACCACCGGCGTCACCGATGCTTCGAAGCTGCCTCCGGTCGATGTTCTGCAGGTCTCCGGCATCTTCGACAAGATCGTCGTTCGCTCGATCGTCGAGGCCATCGAGAACAGCGAGACCAACGGGTCGGCTGCCCTGATCCTGCAACTCACCAGTCGTGGGGCGGTGGTGTCGGACGCGGAGATGACCGCACTGTTGCAACGGGTGTCCGACGCCAAGGTGCCGATCGGGATCTGGGTCGGTCCGTCGCGTTCCTCGCGGGCTTATGGCTTGCCGGCGCAACTGATGGCGGTCGCCGATGTCACTGCAATGGTCGGCGGCAGCCGCATCGGCTACATCAGTTCGCCATTGATGGTCGACGGCAAGCCGATCAGCTTCGGTGCGGCCACGGGTCAACTCGAGAACGGCTCGATGAGCTTCAACGAGGCACGTGCCGCTGGCGCGCTGAAGCTCGACACCACCGATCAGGGGGTGCCGACCGTGCGCAACATGGTCCTGGCAATGGATGGCAAGACGATCGACGGACACGAAGTCAACACCGTCGTGAAGCAACTCAACGACAAGGGCGAAGTGCAGAACGTGTCCACCACCCCGGTGTTCAGCGGGCTCGGCCTGATCGACGAGGTCATGCACACCGTGGCCAGTCCGCCGATGGCCTTCTTGCTGTTCGTGATCGGTCTCGCCCTGCTCATCTTCGAGTTCTTCACTGCCGGTGTCGGCATCGCCGGCGGTGTTGGCGCGGCATGCGTGCTGCTCGGTTGCTACGGCCTCAGCGCGCTGCCCGTACGACCGGTAGCGGTGGCGCTGCTCGTGTTGTCGATGCTCGCCTTCGCCATCGACGTGCAAGTCGGCATCCCCCGAACGTGGACTGCGACCGGCATCGTCTTGTTCATCATCGGGGCCTGGTATCTGTACCGGCCGGTGCCCGGCAACGACCTGCGGCTCGGATGGATCACCTTGATCGTTGCCGTCGGTGGCGTGATGTTGACGTTCATCGTCGGCATGCCGTCGATGGTTCGCACTCGATTCGCGACACCGACCATCGGACGCGAGTGGATGATCGGCCACGAGGGAACGGCCACCACGTCGATCGATCCGGAGGGTGTGGCGACGGTGAGCGGGGCGCGATGGCGTGCCCGCACCAATCGGGCAACGCCGATCAGCGCCGGAGCAACGTTGAAGGTGGTTGCCATCGACGGTGTCACGTTGGAGGTCGAGCCTGAAGAAGGCGCGGCGCGTGACTACCGTGAACGGCGTACCAAAGAGTAAGAGCCCATAACGCGTGATCGTCGTCAACCAAAGAACCTGGGTGCAGGACAAGCCTGCGGCGTACAGCGTCGCGGGCGCGGGCATGCCGGTGGTGTTGCTGCACGGTTGGGCACTGGCCCAGCACACCTACCGAAAGGTCATCGAGGCGATCGCCCAGCAGGGTTGCTACGTGATCGCCCCAGCCATGCCAGGGTTCGGCGGCACCGGGGATCTGAACGGCGACTCGTTCTCGATGAGCGGCTACGCGAAGTGGGTCGCTGATCTGCTCGACGTGTTGGAGATCGATGAACCGGCCGTGCTCGTCGGCCATTCCTTCGGCGGCGGCGTGGCCATCAAGATGGCTCACGACATGCCGTCGCGAGTGCGTTCTCTCGTACTGGTCAACTCGATCGGCGGTTCGGCCTGGCGACGCGGCCGCACCGTGCGCAGCGCCGCAGAACGACCGCTGTGGGACTGGGGCCTGCACTTTCCGGGTGACGTCTGGCCGATGCGTCAGGCCACTCGCGTGCTGCCCGTCGTGTTCGAAGACCTGCTGCCCAACCTGCTGCGCAATCCACGAGCCATCGTCAAGGTCGCCAACCTGGCCCGGCGTGTCGACTTGCGGGCCGAGCTCGAACGCCTGCGTGATCGCGGCATGCCGATCACCATCCTGTGGGCATCGCGCGACGGCATCATCCCTCGCGAATCGTTCGAGGCACTGTGCGTCGCCTCCGGAGTCGAGGGAACCATCATCGACGGCTCGCACAGCTGGCTGCTCGCCGACCCTCAACAGTTCGGTGAAGTGATCACCAACGACGTTCGCGTCGCCCAAGCCGCCAGGGATCTCGAACGCAGTTTGGAGCACACCAAGCAACGCGGGCTCAGGAGGGTGCCGAGCCTGCGCCGCCGGGCAAGCGCGGTCCAGCCACCCGTAGGTCGCCGCGGCGCCGAGTGATGCCGCGGGCGTCGAGCTCGTTCACCAGCGGAAGCGCATACTTGCGCGACACGCCGAGGTCGTCGCGTAGTTGGGACACGGTGAAGCCGTCAGGTTGAGCGCTCAGCAGGCGTGCCGCAGCGTCGGCAACGTGGTCGATGGTGGCGGGATGGAAGTACACGCCATCGCGCTCGACGACCAGCTTGCGGCGCAAGAGCTCGCCGAGTTGGTACTTGTCGATACCCGCGGGCTCCGGTGGAGTTACACCACCTGCCAGTAGCGCGGCGAGGAACGGATGATCCTTCAACGGATCGCTCGTCCCCACGAGTCGCGCTCTTCCGGCCTCGACCGTGACGTCGTCGAGAAGGGCCGCAACGACGCGCTGGCGATCATCGAGCTCGGCGATGTCCAACCCCATCTCACCGGCACCCTCGACGCGCGTCCGGACGTCGCTTTGCGCCGTCTTCAACCACTCCGGTGACACCACGTAGCGGCTGATCGCCGCTTCACGCCGTTCGCCGGTCAGAGCTTCAAGATCGTCGATGTCGATCCAGCCGTGCTCGGCGACGATCCGTTCGATCGAACGATCCGGTCGAGCCTTCGACGCCGGCAACACCGGAGCGACGTCGAGAACCTCGCCACCACCCACGGTCTCGTCGCGCCCCGACTCGCGCATCACGAATCGGTCGCCGCGTACAAGCGGAAGCGAGCGAGCGAGGTGCAGGCGAACGAGACCACTGTCGCCTGGCCCGATCGAGTCGGACCCCAGTACCCGAACCTTCACGGGGAACTCTCCCGACCCGATGTAGGCGAGGTATGCGCCGCGCCGGTTGACATCGTGGCGAAGTGACGGCAGGACGCGCAACGACGCATCGAAGCGGCGCGTCGGTCGCCATTGCTCGGGAACGATCACAGAGTCACCGCGCTGCAGTTGTGTGTGATCGACACCCACGAGGTTGAGCGCAACGCGGTT
>DATAJN010000564.1:0-3863 GCA_036262105.1 Ilumatobacteraceae bacterium | reverse complement strand
AGAGATGCCCGCGGAGATGGCGGTGGCACTGGAGATTCACGACGGCATCGTGCGCGGGACGATCGAACGACACGGTGGCTACGTGTTCGCGACCGGCGGCGACGGTTTCTGCGCAGCGTTCTCCACGGCACCCGACGCCGCTGAAGCTGCCGTAGAGACTCAGCAGAAGTTGCTCGCCCAAGCGAACGCCGTGCCGTTCCGGGTGCGGATCGGTTTGCACACCGGCGAGGCGACCGAGCGAAATCGCGACTACTTCGGCCCGGAGGTGAACCGCGCCGCGCGGCTGATGTCGACCGCCCACGGCGGGCAGATCGTGGTGTCTGATACCACCAAGGTGTTGTTGGGGAATCGGCTGGCGCTGCGCCCGCTCGGCGAGCATCGACTCCGCGGTCTCGGTCGGCGGATGACCGTGCATCAGGTCGTCGCCGACGGGCTGCCGTCGGAGTTCCCACCGCTTCGCAGCCTGGGGTCGTTCGCCGGCAACCTGCCGCAGCAGCTCAGCTCCTTCGTCGGGCGCGATCAGCTGCTGGCCGATGTTGCCGAACTGGTGCGCGCCAACCGGCTCGTCACCCTGAGCGGAGTGGGCGGTGTGGGCAAGACGCGACTCGCCCTCGAGGTCGGTGCCGAGATGGCCGACGAGTTCCCCG
This sequence comes from Ilumatobacteraceae bacterium, assembly GCA_036262105.1. Classification (GTDB taxonomy): domain Bacteria; phylum Actinomycetota; class Acidimicrobiia; order Acidimicrobiales; family Ilumatobacteraceae; genus JAENVT01. The sequence goes on along the minus strand of DATAJN010000564.1, from coordinate 3,216 downwards.
ACGGTGTTTGGCTGGTCGAGCTCGCTCCCGTCGGTGACCCGTCGTCGGTACCTGCTGCAATTGCAACAGCATTGGGCATCACACCCCAGGGAGATGTCGAACTGATCGACACCATCGCCGAGGCCCTGTCCGGTCGGCGCCTCTTGCTGGTGGTTGACAACTGCGAGCACGTGCTCGAGGCCGCGGGCGCGGCCATCGGCCAGATCCTCGGTCGCTCCGGCAACGCCAAGGTGCTCGCCACCTCGCGCGAGTACCTCTGGGTGGCCGGCGAGACGCTGCTGTCGGTCTCGCCGCTGGCGCTCGACGGTGGCATCTCATCCGATGCGGTCACCTTGTTCGTCGAGCGCGCCAGCGCAGCGCGCGCCGGCTTCGGGTTGTACGACTCGCAGACCGCCGCCGCGGTCACCGAGATCTGCGCAACCCTCGATGGCCTCCCGTTAGGGATCGAGTTGGCCGCAGCGCGCATGGCCACGATGAGTGCCGTCGAGGTGAGGGATCGGCTCGGTGATCGCTTCCGATTGCTCAAAGGATCGGACCGGCGGCCGGAACGCCAGCAGACGCTGCAACTCGCGGTGGGCTGGTCGTACGACCTGTTGAACGACGACGAGCGCGAACTGCTGTGCAACACGTCCGTCTTCTCCGGCGGGTTCGACCTGGCAGGCGTGTCCTCGCTGGTCGACGATGCCGACGACGTCGACCTGCTCGAACGGCTCGACTCCTTGGTGCGCAAGTCACTCGTGGTCGTCAACCACGCCGCCACCCGCACGCGATATGGAATGTTCGAGACCATCAGGCAGTTCGCCGAGGCGCAGCTACAAGCCACCGGAGAGCTCGAGCAATTGCGTGACCGGCACGCGGCGCACTTCGCCCGAGCAGCAACGGCTCGCTACGACCGCTGGAACGGGCCCGATTGGCGCGACGCCGTCGACTGGGTGGAGGTCGAGCTCGACAACCTTCGTTCGGCGTTTCGCTGGAGCATGCAGCGTGGCGAGTTGGAGGTGGCCACCGATGTGGCCGCGCACTCCGCGTTGATGGGCTTCTCGGTGCAACTGTTCGAAACGGTGGGGTGGGCCGAGGAGCTGCTGCCGGCCGCGACCGCCGCCGACGTTCGCCGTCTCCCACGCCTCTACACCGGGGCGGGCTACGCCTGCTTCGTCGGACGCGCCGAGGCCGCTTCGGCGAACGCGCATCGTGCCACCGAACTGGAATCTCAATCGCGCTACGAAGCCTGCGAGCCCGGTTACGCCACCTTCATCGAGGCACTTGGCGAGGTGTACTGCGGGCACCTCGATCGCTATGTCGAGCTCACCGCCACCGTGGCCGCGCTGCCCGGGCCGTCGCAGGGATACGGCATCGCCGCCTACGTCGACGGTCTCCAGTCGGCCGGTCGAGTCGACGAAGCGCTCGAACTGACCGACTCGGCGGTCGCCGCGGCCCGCGAGCTCGGCAACCCCTACTGGATCTCCTACACGCTGTGGATCGTCGGGTTGGCGTTCTCCAAGGTGGACAAGAAACGAGCACTGCTGGCCTGGGACGAGGGTGTCGAGTTCGTCCGAGAGCACCGCGTCAGGTTCTTCGAGGGCTTCATCGGACGCGACGCGGCGCGGCTGCACACGTCCGAGGGCGAGCCCGAGGCCGCGCTCGCGTTGATCGGCCCGGCGATCGAGTCGTTCCATCAAGCCGGCAACGTGGCCCAGCTCATCATCACGCTGGCGAGCGTGCCTGCGCTCTTCGAACGCGCTGGCCGCCTCGACGCCGCGGCGACGCTCCTTGGCGCCATCTCCCGCGAGCCGGCCAGCTTCCACCACGTGCCCGAGCTCGTCGACCTCGGCGAGCGCCTCACCGCGCAACTCGGCGACGAGAAGTCGAAGCAGCTCGCGTCGGCCGGAGCGCTGCTCGATCTCAACGAGGCCGCGAGCTACGCCAGGGAGCAGATCGAGCTCGCTCGCCGGGCCCTCATCCGCCAGCCGCACCAGGCGAACCCTGCCGGCCTGACTCGTCGAGAAGTCGACGTGCTGCGACTGATCGCCGAGGGGAGAGCGACGCGCGAGATCGCCGCGCAGCTGTTCATCTCGTCGAAGACGGCCGACAACCACATCCAGCACATCTACACGAAGCTCGCCGTCTCCAACCGCGCCGCGGCCACCCGCTGGGCCATCGAACACGAGCTCGTCCGCAGCACCGTCACAGGGTAAACCGCCGCCTTCGCGGTTTCTCGGTGGAAATGAGGAGGTCTCCTCATGCGCCGCGACCCGAATGAGCAGAGGATCGAGCACACGCCAACCAACCGGGCTGGCTCGCTCGAAAGGACCAAGACAATGACCGCAACCGCTGGCCGACCGGCACGAGTCGGCATCATCACCGATCAAACCGGACCGCTCTCCTTCATGGGTATCGCCAACACCAACGTCGCCAAGATGGTGGTCGACGACATCAACACCGAAGGCGGCCTCCTCGGCCACCCGATCGAGTTGTTCATCGAGGACAGCGCCACGGAAGACGCAGCGGCCGCAGCTGCGGCCACCAAGCTCGTCGAGCAGGACCACGTCGACGTGGTCCTCGGCGGCATCTACAGCTCCACTCGCCAGGCCATCAAGGGCCCGGCCGTGGAGCAGGGCAACACGCTGTACATCTACCCCGAGCAGTACGAGGGTCAGGAGTGCGACCCGCTGATCTTTTGCACCGGCCCCGTGCCCGCGCAGCAGGTCGAACCACTCTTCCCCTGGCTGATGCGACACACCGGGGCCAAGACCTTCTACATGCCGTCGGCCGACTACATCTGGCCGCACACCATGAACAAGAAGGTTCGTGAAGTGGTTGGGGCCGAGGGCGGTTCGGTGGTCGGCGAGGAGTACTTCCCGATGGACCACATGGACTACGAAGGAGTCGTCGCCGACATCATGGCCAGTGGCGCCGACGTGGTGTTCAACACCATCGTTCCTCCGGGGCTCACGCCGTTCCTCGACGTCCTGTTCAAGGCCGGCTTCACGAAGCGCGGCGGGCAGATCGTGTGCACGTACTTCGACGAGAACTTCCTGAACCTGGTGCCGGCCGAGCAGGTCGAGGGCCTCTACGGGTGCCTCGACTTCTACCGAGCTGTCAGCGATCCGTTCAGCGCGGCGCTGTTGGCGAAGTACGACGAGCGCTATCCCGGGAGTGCAATGTTCACTGCCGGCAGTGCATGTTCGGGCATGTATCGGGGGCTGAAGCTGTGGG
>DATAJN010000563.1:0-1555 GCA_036262105.1 Ilumatobacteraceae bacterium | reverse complement strand
GCCGAGCCCCGTCTTCTCCAACCGGAAGAAGCCGCGAACCTGGGGATTGGTCACGTAGATCACGCCGAGGTTCCGGCCGCGCAGCGCTGCTGAGCAGTCTGCACGGAAGTAGATCGTCACGCTGCGCGACAACAGCCCGTGGCCGACCACCTCGATGCCCAGGCTCTGGCGGATCGGGCTCCGATTGCCATCACAGGCGACCATGTACTGAGCATGGATCAACTGCTCCGCGCCATCATCGACGTTGCGAACGGTGGCGGTCACGCCGCTGTCGTCTTGGGTGTGGCTCACCAGCTCGGTCGCGTACATGAAGTTGGCCCCGAACTCGCGGGCCCGCTGCAGCAGGATCGGTTCGAGCACTTGCTGTGGCATGAACAAGGCTCGTGCCGGGCTCAGTTCCTCGACGCCCGCGTTGATGTTCGGGATGTAGTTGGCGATCTCTCGACCGGCCAGCGTCTCGACGGCGTTGATGCCACCGTCGGGCGCGTACAACGCCAACGCCGCGGCACGCACACGATCTTCGATGCCAGCGACCCGCATGAGCTCGAGTGTCCGGAGGTGGAAGTGGCCGGCCCGCGGGCGGATCGCCGTGCCCTGGTGCCGCTCGACCGACAGCACCTCCACGCCATGCTGGGCGAGGAACATCGCCGATGCCAGGCCGACGAGGCTCCCTCCGATCACAAGCACCGGCACCTCGATGTCTGACACGGACGCTGATGATTCAGCCATGACGGCATCATCGCGCTCGGACGTGGTCAGCCACGCATGGGGTCGGGGCGACGGATCCAAGCGTCGGGATCCTCCAGAAGCGCGGCAACGCCCGGCGGCAGCGTGCCCGCGGCGAGGTCGGCGATCGTCACCTTCTCGAGCACGGAACGCAGCGCGACACGCACGGCGATCCACAGCTCTCGAGTTGGCGCGGCCACGCCAGGGGGCCCGAACACTTCCGGCGACATGCCGTGCACATCGGCCAAGGGCCCATCGATCACTCTGGCGATGTCGGCAACCGTGATCTGGTCGGCAGGAACCGCCAGCCAGTAACCGCCCGCGTAACCCCTACCGCTCGACACCAGTTCGGCACGGCGCAACTCGGCGAGCAGTTGCGCCAGGAATCGAGCCGGAATCGCCTGGCGCTCGGCGATCTCATCAGCCTTCACGGGACGCCCGGGAGGTGTCGCCGCGGCGAGTTCGATCATCGCCCGCAACGCATAGTCGAGGCTGGCACTGACCCTCACGCGCTCATTGTGACGGATGGCCTTGACGCATGCGAGCTTTTCCCACCATACTGCTGGGAAATATACCCGACTAATCAGATCAACATTATCGGAATGCCGATCGGCAGTCCGGAAAGGAACGAATGCGAGTTGCCCGACCCTCCCTCGTGCGTCTGCTCGGAGTTGTCCTGGTCACCGTCGTCGGCGTCTCGGCGTGCGGCAGTGACAACAAATCGTCGGCAGCCGGCGCACAACTGTCGCTGGTGGCGTACTCGACTCCGCAGGCGGCGTACGAGAAGATCATCACCGCGTTCAATGCGACACCCCAGGGCAAGAACGTC
>DATAJN010000562.1:0-4126 GCA_036262105.1 Ilumatobacteraceae bacterium | reverse complement strand
CACCGGCTTCATCTGGAACGAGCGGGCGATGCTCTCACTCGCGGTCGTCGAACCCGAGTACGCCGAGCCGGGGACACGCGTCTCGGTTCTCTGGGGCGAACCGGATGGTGGCGCCAAGAGCCCCTGGTTGGAGCCCCACCGTCAGATGGAGATCCGCGCCACGGTCGCTCCGGCTCCGATTGGGAAGAAGTAGCGGCGATCGATCGCTCTTGCGGTGCTTCGGGGATCTCTCGCGCCGTTGCGGATCGACTGGCGCCGACGTAGCGTGCCCTCGGGTGCACGCGGTCCGCGAACGGCGCGTGGCGCCTCGAAGTTTGTCCACGAAAGGGACGTCGCATGGCCCAGCTCGACCAAGCCGACATCGCCAACACGGTCGCCACGGAGCTCGCCGATCTTTCGGCACTCGGCTCCTGCGTCCCCCGGCACCGACTCGACGAGCTCACCGCGCTCGTCGTGTCGCGCGGTGACCGCCCGCTGGATCGGGTGGAGCTGGCGTTCACCGGTGAGACGCTCGGCAGGGTGCCGCGATGCACGCCCGACGATGTCACCCGTGCGGTCGAGCGCGCCCGCGAGGCGCAGGCGTCGTGGGCACGGCGCCCGTTGCGTGAGCGGGCGAGCGTCGCGCTGCGCTTCCACGACCTCGTCCTTGCCCGCCAGCGCGAGATCCTCGACATCGTGCAGCTCGAGTCGGGCAAGGCTCGCCGCCACGCGCTCGAAGAAGTGCTCGACGTGGCCGTCGTGGCCCGCTACTACGCCCGTACCGCCGGCGGGCACCTCTCGGCGCGTCGCCGCCGAGGGGCCGTGCCACTGCTCACCACTGCTGTCGAGCACCACCACCCGAAGGGCGTGGTCGGCATCATCGCCCCGTGGAACTATCCGTTCACCCTGGGGATGAGCGACGCGTTGCCGGCGCTGCTGGCAGGTAACGGTGTGGTCATCAAGCCCGACGCGCAGACGCCGTACTCGTCGCTGTGGGGCTACGCGCTGCTCGAGGAGGCCGGCCTCCCCGAGGGGCTGGCTCAGGTGGTCACGGGCTCGGGTCGCGAGCTCGGCACGCCGCTGATCGAGGGATGCGACTACCTGATGTTCACTGGCAGCACGGCCACGGGCCGGATCGTGGCCGGCCAGGCGGCCGAGCGTTTGATCGGCTGCTCGATGGAGCTCGGGGGCAAGAACGCGCTCTTGGTGCTGGCCGACGCCAACCTCGATCGCACGGTGAGCGGGATCACCCGCGCCGCCTACTCCAACGGCGGCCAGCTGTGCATCTCGGCGGAGCGCATCTACGTCGAGGAGCAGTTGTGGGATGCGTTGGTCCCCCGGCTCGTCGACGCGGTACGAGCCCTTCGAGTGGGTCCGGGGTTGCGCTGGGACGTCGACATGGGCTCCCTCATCTCGGCGAGCCAGCTCGCTGCCGTCGCCGACCACGTCGCCGACGCCGTCGCCAAGGGTGCGCGTGTTCTCGTCGGCGGGCGGGCCCGACCAGATCTCGGCCCGTACTTCTACGAGCCAACGCTGCTCACCGACGTCAGCCCAGGGATGGAACTGTTCGAGGAGGAGACGTTTGGCCCAGTGGCCGCGATCACCAAGGTGTCGAGCGCGGAGGAGGCCATCGAGCGGGCCAACGCAAGCCGGTACGGGCTGAACTTCAGCATCTGGACTCGCGACACCCGGCGGGGCCGCCGTCTGGCCACGCGGCTGCAGGCCGGCACCGTGAACGTCAACGAGGGTTACGCCGCGACATGGGCTTCAGTCGACGCGCCGATGGGCGGTTTCAAGGATTCCGGCATCGGCCGACGGCACGGCGCCGAGGGCATCCTCAAGTACACCGAGGCACAGACGGTGGCCGTCCAGCGGCTGCTGCCGATCGCTGCGCCACCGCAGGCCGATGGCGCCCGGTTCGCCTGGCTGGCGACCCAAGCCCTGCGAGCGGTCCGGCGCGTACCCGGCCTCAAGTAGCCACCACCGATAGGGAGCACTCTCCATGACCAATGTGAATGGGCGCATATGCCTCGTGACCGGGGCGGCGAGCGGCATCGGGAGGTTGCTGTCGCTCGAACTCGCCGATCGGGGCGCCGACCTGGTCCTGTGGGACATGGACGCGGACCGCCTCGACACCGTTGTCGACGAGGTTCGGGCCCGCCGCGGGGGGAAGGCGTGGGGGTTTCGATGCGATGTGAGTGATCGAGCGATGGTCGAGCGCATCGCCGACCAGGTCCGCGCCGAGGTCGGCGACCCGGTCGTCGTCGTCAACAACGCCGGGGTCGTGAGCGGCCAGCGCCTCATCGACCTTGCTCCCGAGCAGATCGAGCGCACCTTCGCCGTGAACGTGCTCGCGCTGTACTGGGTGACGAAGGCCTTCCTGCCGGCGATGCTCGCGCACGGAGAGGGCCACGTCGTGACTGTCGCGTCGGCGGCCGGACTCGTCGGCGTCGCCAAGCAAACGGACTACTCGGCGAGCAAGCATGCGGCCGTGGGCTTCAACGAATCGCTGCGGATGGAGCTTCGCCGCATGGGATCGCGTCTGCGGACCACCGTCGTGTGCCCGTACTACATCGACACCGGGATGTTCGAGGGTGTGAAGACCAAGCAGCCGTTCCTGCTCCCGATCCTGAAGCAGGACAAGGTCGCCCGAAAGATCGCGTGCGCGATCGAGCGTGACCGGCGCGCTGTGATCCTGCCCCCGTTCATCCGGCTTCTACCGGTCACCCGCGTGCTACCGATCCCGTTGTTCGACCGCCTCATGGACCTCTTCGGCGTCAACCAGTCGATGGACGAGTTCGTGGGTCGCGCCGTGAATCGCAACGAGCCTGCACAACGGGCCAGCTGACGGGCGTTCCACCTCGATGAACTGGCGGGCGTGGGCGACAGCCTGTTGATTGACCTCGTATTTTGGCAGGTCCACTCCGTTCACTCAGGGGTGGCCGGCGTGGGGCACGGAGACGTCGATGGCCACGACCTGGCCCGTGCGTTCGCCCTGGAACATGTTCTCTGGCCCGTTCCATTTCGTGGCGACAATGAACAAGGTCCGGCCTTCAGGGCCGCCGAGGGCGCAGGAGAAGCAGCCCCGATCGAGCGCGACGGTTTGCAGTATCTGGCCGCCTTGGGCGACGCGGACGCAGTGACGATTCGGTACATCGGCATACCAGACGGCCCCTTCGGCATCGATGCAGATGCCGTCGGGGACGTCCTTGCCGAGGTCGGCCCACACCCGCCGGTTCGACAGCCCTCCGTCGCCGTCGATGTCGAATGCGGTGAGTCGGCTGCGGTACGACTCGGCCACGATCAAGGTCGAGTTGTCCGCAGCGATGGCCATTCCGTTCGGGAACCACACACCATCGGCGACCTGTCGGGCAGAACCGTCGGGTGTGACTACTGCAATGGTTCCGCTCGTGGGTTCGGCGCCGGCCATCAGGTCGAAGCCGGCCTGATTGACGTAGGCGTTGCCTTGCCCGTCGACCACGAGTTCGTTCCATGCGGCTGCTAGGTGCGTGAGGTCACCGTGACTCACCAGTGAACCGTCGGTCTCCATACGCTGCAATCCGCTGGACACGATGAGAAGCCGTCCGTCGGGGAGCCAGTCGAGGGAAAACGGGAACGTGGGCATTCGCACCATGACCTCGCGGCTCCCGGCGAGGTCGACCGCTACAACCTCGCCGGCGCCCCAATCCGAGAACCACAGACGTCCCTCGTGCCAACGAGGCGACTCACCGAACACTACGTCGGTCAGCAACGTTCGAATCTCGGACACGGGGCGATTAACGCTTCTCTTTGGGTGGTGCTGGTCGGTAGATCGCAACGATGACGCCAGTTGTTGTCGGGATTGCGCTGACGAGTGCGAATGGCACGGTCATGTCGTCGTTGGGAAACAGCTTTCTTCCGGAACCGAGGAGGAGAGGATTGATCATGAGCAAGTATTCGTCGATGAGGTTCCTACGCATCAGCGAGCGCACAAGTTTCGCACTGCCGAGGATGACGAGATCCGGTCCTCGCCCCTTCTTCATTTCGGCGACGGCATCAGCGGCATCACCCGGGAGGAGGACCGAGTTGCTCCACGGCAGGGGCTCGTGCATGGTTGTCGAGGCGACGTACTTGGTGATCTTGTTCAACACGTCCGTGTAGGGATTGT
>DATAJN010000561.1:0-2647 GCA_036262105.1 Ilumatobacteraceae bacterium | reverse complement strand
GCCAGCCCGGTGTGGACCGTGATCATCATCGGATCCATCTCGTTTCTCGTAGCGCTTGTTGGAGTACCTGCGGTGCGGCGCATAGCGGTACGAACCGGCGTCCTCGACAACCCCGAGCAGGGAAAGATGCACACCGGCGCGACGCCCTACTTCGGGGGACTGGCGATCGGTTTTGCCGCATTGCTCATACCATCGCTGTTCCAGGACTGGACACGACAGGCGGCGTACATCGGGATCGGTGCGATCATGGTGAGCGCGTGCGGCCTCATCGACGACTTGAGAAACCTGAACCCGTACTTCCGGATCGGAGTCGAAGTGCTCGCGGCGGCCCTGGCCGTGCATGCGGGTGCAAGAATCGGGCTGTTCGGCAACTGGCTCGACACGGCTGTGACCATTGTGTGGCTGGTGGTGATCACCAACAGCTTCAACCTTCTCGACAACATGGACGGCGTGGCCGGCACGATCGCGACGGCGACCGCGATCGCTCTGGTGGTCGCTTCGGTGTTGCAGGGCCAGATCCTCGTTGGTGCCCTGGCCGCCGCACTGGCCGGAGGCTGTCTTGGGTTCCTGGTCTACAACTGGCATCCGGCATCGATCTTCATGGGCGACGCAGGGTCGCTGCTTCTCGGCTTTCTCCTGGCAGTCGTCTCACTCAAGCTGCGTTGGTCCACCCCGCATTTCGAGTCCGTGACCGCGGTCGTGTTGATCATGGCTCCAGCTGTCTTTGACACCACCCTCGTGGTCGTTTCTCGAACGATCGCTGGCCGGTCCATCATGGTTGGCGGCACCGATCACACGAGTCACCGCCTGCACAGGCTCGGGCTGCCGATCCGATGGGTTGCGACCTCGCTCGGATTCGTTGCAGTGATGTGTGCGACGTTGGGAGTGTTGGTGGGCCGAGGAGTCGTATCGCCATGGGCTGCGATCATTCCGATCGTCACAGTGAGCTCGATCATCTTCTTTCCGCTGCTCCGGATGCGCGTCTACGCGGCCGGTGCGGGTCGAGTCACCGGTGATGGCGGCGCTGGAGCTTCCGCGAGCTGAGAATCAGCTGGTCGTACAGCTTGGCGTAGTCCGACACAAGTCGTTCCTCGCCGAACATCAGCTGCGCACGGTGAGCGGCGGCCGCTCCCATGCTGGCTCTGAGAACAGGGTCGGCGATGAGACGGCCGACGCATGTCGTGACGCCGTCGACATCTGCAACCACGAAACCTGATTCACCGTCAGCCACCACTTGCCTGACGGCACCCACATCGGTCGATACGGCTGGCACGCCCTGCATGGCACCCTCGATCAGCGCAACCGGCATCCCTTCATTGTCGCTTGTGAGAACGAGCAGGTCAGACGCCGCGTAGACCTGCGCCATGTCGCTCTGCCAGCCGGCAAACACGACGTTGGTGCAGGCGGCCGCCTCGCGCTCGAGCATCTCGCGTTCGGGGCCGTCGCCGACAACCAGGAACACCGCATCGGGGAACGCCGCCTCCAGCTTCCGTGCGACGGCGATGAAACGCTCGCCGCGCTTGATGCGCGTCAGACGTCCAACAAACGTAACCACAGTCGCATCGAGCGGTACCCCGAGTGCGCTTCGTGCCTCAGCTCGGGGGCGTGGCGGCGGCTTGCTCACCCCCGGCGCGATCACGCTCGAGCGTTCCGGTCGGATGATCTTGGCCTCGACCAGATCGTCGAGCACTTGCTGGCCGACGACGACCGTGTGAGTGGTCATCTTCGCCAGAACCCGCTCAACGAGAATGACCACGCGGGTGACGGTAGGTGAGAAGTACCCGCGGAGCACGTGGCCGTGGAACGTGTGCACTCGAATCGGCACCCGAGCGAGCACGGCGGCGACTCGGCCGAGAGCGCCCGCCTTTGCGGTGTGCGTGTGGACGATCGCTGGTCGCTCTCGACGCATGTACTTCGTGAGGAAGACGAGCGCCCGCAGGTCATCCAGCGGCTTCACCGACCGACCGAGCCCGGGAACGTCAACGTGCTCGACGTCCGTCGCTCGCATCGCCAGATAGTCAGCCTCACCTTCGTCAACCGACCCTCGAAGCAAGTGCTGCGGAAAACGACCCTTGTCGAGCCCACGCATCAACGCCGTGACTTGAAGTGACGGACCGCCAACGTTGGTGCGGGCGATCACGCGCACAACCGGATACGACTCCTGCGGCATCAGGCCACGGTCCGCATCCACTCCAGGGTCGACGTCAGACCGGCGCGAAGCTCGACTGGAGAGATACCCGGGAACAACGAGATCAGGAGGCCACCAGCAGCCTGCGAGTCGCGGACATCGCCCGCTCGAGCGGGGCCGTGTCGGCGTTCTATCGGATGCCCGATCAGTTCTTCCATGATCGAGAGAACGTCGAGCAACGAATACCGTGTGCCGAAGGCGAGGTTGACAGCGGTGGTCGCGGTGATCTTTCCGAGTATTGCCGACGCCATCACACTGGTGACCGTGTCGACATGAGTGAAGTCACGAGTTTGCGTGCCGTCACCGTGCATCGGCACGGGCTCGGCGTGCAACGCCGCATACAGAAAGGCCGGAACGACCGCGGCATACGCATGGCCGGGAGCCTGGAGCCGGCCATACACGTTGAAGAGCCGGAACGGGAGCGCCGGGATCCCGAAGGAATCCTGGTATGCAAGAACG
>DATAJN010000560.1:0-6708 GCA_036262105.1 Ilumatobacteraceae bacterium | reverse complement strand
GCAGCCACCTCGGGAAAGATGACGCGCTCGATCGAAACCTTGCGGTCGGCCGGTATGCGCTGCAGCACGGAGGGCTCGAGCACATACGTGCCCCCGTTGATCTCGTTGCTGGGCTCGGTTCCGGGTGCAGGCTTCTCGACGAAGTGCACCACTCGGCCGTGTTCGTCGGTGGCGACGACTCCGAACGACGACGGGTCGTCGACACCGATCAGATGGATCGTCGCCTCGGCGGAGTGCAAGCGATGGAAGTCGACCAGCGAACCGATGTCGAGATCAGTGAGCACGTCGCCGTTGGCGACGATGAAGGTGTCGTCGATGCCGCTGTGATCGGCGGCGAAACGAATCGCCCCGGCGGTGTCGAGCGGCGCGGGCTCGACCGCGTAGTGCAGCGTGACCCCGTTGCACTCGCCGTTGGGAAATGCTGCAACAAACGGCTCCGGCTTGAACCCGAGCGCCAACGTGACATCGGTGACGCCACCTTTCGACAGGTTGTCGACGAGCCGTTCGATGATCGGTACGTGACCGACCGGAAGCATCGGCTTTGGCGTGGTCAGTGTGAGCGGACGGAGGCGAGTACCGAACCCGCCGACCAGGACGACGGCGCGCATCAGCCGCCTGTGGTGGTGGAGGCCGGTGTCGTAGTGCTGGTCGAGGCGGCCTCGGTGGTGGTCGTCGCCACGCCGCTGCCGCCGACCGACGTGTCAGTCGTAGCCGTGCTCGACGGCGTGGACCCACTCCCAACGGTGGCGACCGGCGCGGTCTGACCGGGGGCCAGCGTCGTGGTGCTGCTGATGACCGCGCCGCCGTCGTTGGCGCCGAGGGTCGGGAGCTGGGCAGCCCACTCTGGCATCGGAATGTCGGCATCTTTCGGGACGAAGGCGATGACCATCACCATGCCGTCGTTCGTGATGCGGATGTTGTTGAAGTCCGTGATGACATCGTGGAAGTCGCTCGCGTTGCTGTAGTGGTTCCACACCCTGACCTTCAGCTCCGTGTCCTTGCCATCGCACTTCGTGTCTTTCGTCGACCACTTGTCGCCGCCTTGATCGGCGGGCATCACCAGTTCGGTGTCGGTGAGCTTGACGTCGTAGACGTCGAGGAACACCCCGAGCTTGGCGCGATTGCCCGATGCCTTCGTGGAGTACGGGTGGTAGTGGATGATTCCGTCGCCATGGCTGTGGACGCCGAGGACGCGGAACTTGTCGTTGAGCAGAACCGTGTTGCCATCGGCGTCGATGCCAGTTTCTTCCTTGGTTCCGGTGAGCTTCGGCTGGAACGTGTCGCAGACGTAGATGCCGTAGGCGATGTGCCAGTGGGCGTCGGTGTTGGTGCCGTCGTTGACGCGAGGGACACCCGAACCGTCGGATGGCCGGCTCTGGCGGCCATAGACGATCGCCAGAAGACCGAGGAGCACGACCAGCGCCACGGCAATGGGGAAAACGGACCCGCCCTGGAAGCGAACCCTCTTGCCCTTGCCTCGCGAGGCGAGCTTGGCGACTTTTTTGGCGGATGATGACGGAGCCACGAAGGTGCGAGGCTATCGCCTTCCCATCTCAAAAGAGGGTCACCGATGCTGGTTCAGCTCGTTGATCAGGTCGACATAGGCCTGTGCCACCGAAGCTGGCGACACCGCGTGCTCCACCCACCGACGTGCCGCGACACCCATCTCATCACGTCGTCTTGGGTCGTCGGCAAGAGCCTGCAGTGTCCTGTTGAACGCAACCGGGTCGTCGGGCGGAACGAAATCTCCGCCTCCCGATTCCTCGAGGATGCGCGGTATCTCGGTTCCCGGATCGATCATCGCCAGCACCGGTCGCCCTGCGGCCAGGATCGAGTAGGTCTTCGACGGAACGCTCACCCGTCCGAGACCGCGCCGCAGGGGGACAAGATGGACGTCGCCGGTTGCCAGGACCTCCGGCAGGCGCTCGTGCGGCTGGTAGCCCGAGAAACGGACGTTGGCGAGACCCGCGGCTCGTTGCTCGAGTGATGGTCGCGCTGCGCCGTCACCATTGATGACGAACATGAGAGAGGGCATGGCCCGTGCCGCGTCGATGACCATCTCCAACGATTGTGAGAAACCGACGTTGCCCGCGTACAGCACCACCGTCTCGGTACCGATGTGAAGCTCGCGCCGCAGCGCGGTCATGCGGTCCATCGGTCGGATGAACTCGGTGTCGACGAAGTTGGGAATCACCCGGACGCGCTCGCGCTTGCGGGGTCGCACCTTCGCGGCCACGTTCTCGCCGAGATCGGTGCTGAGCACCGTGACAGCAGCGGCACGGTTGTAGCTGATGCGCTCGAGTGTTCTTGCCGCGGCGATGATCCACTTGCTGGTGATCGCCCCGGTCTGTACCGCGGCATCAGGGAACACATCTTGGATGTTGAAGATCAGCGGGCCGCGGCGGATCACGTGAGTTGTCCATCCGGTGAGTCCGAGGGTCAACGGGGGCGACATGGCGATGACCGCGTCGACGCGCCCACCCCTCCATGAGTTGATGCCGGCAAGCGCGCTGAAACCGACGAACCCCGCGGCCCGGCGGGCAAGGTTGCGCTTGTCGCCGCCGGGGAACGGATTCACCCTGGTGATCGAACCCCACGGTGTTGCTTCCCGCCGCACCCACTTGCCGTCCCATCCGGCTTCGACGGCGTGCCGGTGATACCAGGGCAACGCCGACACGACGTGCACCTCGTGACCGAGGGCGGCAAGCTCCGAGACGATCCGAGTCATGACCTCGCCGGTCGGTGCCGTGTCGGGAGCGAAGTGCGGGCAGAGAACCGCGATCCGCAGTCGGGCACTGGTCACGACTGCTCCAACGCCGCGGCGTACGCGGCGGCCAGAGCCGCACCTGAAGCGCGGGCCGTGAAGGCCTGGGCCCGCACCAACCCGGCGGCGATCATCGTCGAACGATCACGCCTGACCCGCTCCAAGGCATCCGACCACGCATCGATCGTCAATGGGAGCACCAGGCCGGCATCTTCGACGATGGCCGGGATGCATGTCGAGTCCGAGGCGACAACCGGGCAACCGAGCGCCATGGCCTCGATCAGCGGTGCACCGAACCCCTCGTACCGACTCGGGAACACCATGGCCTCCGCCATCTTCAGCAATCCGTTGCGATCGGCCGCCGACACCCTGCCGAGCCGGCGGATGCGCGGGTCGGCTGCTGATCGCACGACACCTTCAGCGGCGCCGCTGCCTCCGATCAGCACCAGCAACTGATCAGCGTCGTTCCATTTCGTGCTCAGCAGGTCGATCAAGAACTGGTGGTTCTTGTGCGGATGGGTGACCGCCGGGTAGACGATCACCGGTCGGTCGCCGAGCGCGTATCGATCACGGAGATCGTCTGCGGGGGTGATGTCGGACAGCAACTCCGGTTCGAAGCCATGGGGAACCACCATGACGCGAGAGGGCTCTGTGCGACACGCCTCGATCACCGAGGTTCGTACGTACTCGCTCGGAACCGTGACGACTCGTGCACGCCGCACGGATCTGCCGATCATCGTCGTCAGGTACGTTCGTTTCGTCCGGCTGAAGTGACCGGGAAACGTTCGGTACTGCAGGTCGTGGATCGTGAGGACGTACGGCCGGCTGGCACCGAGCGGCGCAACGCCACCGCCATGGTGGCGCAGATCGGCGGAGCGTGTCTTGCGCCGGAACCAAGTCATCTCACCGGCGATGCGTCGCATCCGAGAGGCGCCGTCGAATGGGCCGACGATCGTGTGGAACAGATCGGCCAGTTGAGGATGTGCTGCCCGAAAGCCGTCGACGACGTACAGGTCGGGTCGCAGATCCGGCTCGGCTTCGGCCAGTCCGCGCAGTTGTCGAACGAGGTACTCCTCAGAGCCGCCGACATCGCCGGGTACGCACCACAGAAGGTTGACGGCAACAGCCGCGTCGGGCATCAGCACAACTCCCGATACGCCTCAGCGGTCAACCGCGCCGTCACGCTCCAGCTCGCCTGATCGGCGCGAGCCACGCCCTTCTCCGACAGGGCTTCCTGGTGAGCCCGCGCTTCGGTGATCCCCCGGGCGATGTCGTCGGGATCGAGGGCGTCGACAAGTACGGCTGCACCACCCGCCGCCTCCTCGGTGGCCGTGCCGCCGCTCGTCACCACCGGCGTGCCCTGCGCCATCGCCTCGAGCACCGGCAGGCCATAGCCCTCACGCTCGCTGGGGTAGCAGAACACCTCCGCGCCCGCGTACAAACCGCCGAGATCCTCGGCGGGCACGAAACCGACAAAGCGGATGTCGGCTGTCGTGGGGATCGCCACGTCACCCCACCCGTCGGCGCCGGCGGCCACGAGCGGCAGCGGATCATCGAGACGGGCGATGGCTTCGACCAATCCGCGCAGGTTCTTTCGAGGCTCGACGGTGCCGACGAACAGCAGGTACTGCTCCGGCAGCCGGTACACGGCCCGAACCCGGGCGACCTCGGCGGCATCGACCCTGGTCGATTCGACGCCCAGCGGTACGAGGCGCAACCGGTCGGCCGCAAGGTCCGCGGCAACGCAGTCGTCCATCGTTGCCTGGCTGCTGCACAGCACGAGGTCGGCACGCTCGCGGATGCGATCCAGACTGCGACGGAAGATGGAGTTGCCGCGCCGCGTGAACTGCGAAGGGTCGTGCAGGAACGCCAGGTCGTGCACCGTCACCACCAATGGCGCGTCGGTGGCGCACGGGATCACGGTGGTGGCGTGGGCGACGTCGATCGGTCCGGTCGCCCGTTCGACCTTCGGCCAGTTGCCGCGCAGCCACAAGTCGTACAGCAGCGGCCCGCCGACAGGAAGGTGACCGATCGGAATCGGCGGCGTCCACGGATCGCTAGGCACGTGCGCGTGGCGGCCGGCAACGCCGAGCAACGTCACGTCGGGCTGGGCACTCATCGCCTCGGCGACGCGCATCGCGGCAACACCGGTACCGCCGGGTACTCGGTGCCAGCACTGTTCGAGTGTGTAGGCGACACGCACCGCCCCATCATGCCCTACTGCGGGTTGCGCAACTCGGCGATGAGCTCGCCGCGCTGCACCACCACCTTGCCGTCGAGGGTCACGGTGCAGTGACGCATCGGCAGGTCGAAGTGGCCGGCAGTAAACCGTCCGGCGACCTCGTTGGCCCCCGTGGAGTACAAGAAGTTGCCGGCGATCGCCCGCGCCTCGGTGCCCCAGGTCTCGCGCCGGTCGTACAGCTCCACCGCCTCCCAGCGAGCAGCTTCGTTCATGCCCCACCCAACGTGGCTGGTGGCATAGCTCGCCTGATCGCCGAACGAGGCCAGATACGAACGGAACAACTGGGCGTCGACGCCGCTTCCGCCGATCTCGGCGATGTGGTCGCCGGCGATCGTCAGCTCGATCGGCGACTCGAGGATCCGGTTGAAGGTGAGGTTCATGTCGCCGGCAGCCATGATCAGCGTGCCGTTCACCGTGTTGGCAGCGGGGAAGGCGATGACCAGGCCGCCTGGCCAGTGGGCGATCGATCCCGGCCCTGAGGTGACGCCGGTGGATCCGGCCGTGACCGCTCCCGCCAGACCCACTGTGAGGTCGGTTCCCTCGTCGCTGATCACACGCATCTCGCCCGCACTGCGCAGCCACTCATGGGCCAACTCGACGCGACGTGGCAGATCCGCATCCCAGCCGAGGCGATCGAAGATCTCTGGATGCTCGTTGGAGATCATCAGCACACGTGCTCCGTCGGCAAGGATGGCGCCGAGCTCCGGCGCGTGCAGCAGCCCTTCGACCGTGCAGTCGATGACGAGACCTGCGTTCGACAACGCCGCGATCACCGCGGTGTTTCCGGCGATCGCCTGCGATGCCCCCGTGGATCGGATCGGTACCGGGTGACTCGACGTCGGCGTTGGCACGACAACATCGAAGACGCGGGCACCGAGTGATTGCGCGGCCAGACGCGCAGTCTCGACGAGCACCGCGCGACTCTGCGACTCGCTGAGCAGTGCGACCATCTCGCCGTCGACCAATCCACAACGGGCGCAGTGCTCGGCGAAGGCCTTGATGTACCGCCACTCGGTCATGCCGACTCCATCAGCTCGTCGAGCAACTGGTTGACGGCCTCGGGTGCTTCGACGTTGAGCAGGTGCCCAGCCATCGGGATGACCACCAACCTGGCGTTGGGGATCAAGTCGGCCAGGGCGAATCCGTAGGCAACGGGTGTCTCCTCGTCGAGATCGCCGACCATGCACACCGTCGGCGCCGTGATCGCCGGCAGCAACGCCGTGCTGTCGTGGGTGACGAGACAGTTGATCGATGCCCGCAAAGAGCGGCCCGCGACCCGCGCCATGGCTGCGCGCTGTTGTTCCAGCGCGGCGGCCGAGATGTGTGGACCGGCAATGGAGCGGAGGACATCGTCGGCGAAGTCGACTGGTTCGCGACCGGCGTCGAGCGGGGCCAGCCGGGCGGCTCTCCACTCGTCAGGCCTGGTCCCGTCGAGACCGAACACGGGACTCGTCGACAGCAATGCGAGGCTCAGCACTCGCCGTGGATATCGGGCGGCGGCGTACTGGGCGATCATCCCACCGAACGATATGCCCCCAAGGTGAACGGCATCCGCGCCGAGCGTGTCGAGGAAGTCGATCACGGAGTCGGCGAGTGCGGTGAACGTGACCTCCGCATCGAGTGGTCGTGACGCCCCGTACCCGGGCATGTCCCACGCGACCACTCGGTGCGTGTCGGCCAAACCTTCCAACTGAGGCTCCCA
>DATAJN010000559.1:0-3564 GCA_036262105.1 Ilumatobacteraceae bacterium | reverse complement strand
CAATCGCGATCCCACCGATCTCGCCCGGTTGCGCCCGACGCTGCCGTATGGTCTCGCCGAACTGATCCATCGGCTCCTCGCCCGACGCCCGATGGATCGCTTCGCCACCGGCGCCGAGTTGCGAACGGCGCTGACCGTGATCGCCAACCGACCGGCCAACCCGAACGACGCGACCAATCCCGCAGCGGACTCCCCCGCGCCTCCCAGAACCGGCGAGAGCGAAGCCATCACCGGAGAAGCGCCGAGCGCCGTCGGGGGCTATCGACCCGTGTCGCGCAGCGGCCGACCGGTCGGCCCACCACATCGCAGCGATCGCACGCCGACGAGCACCAGCAGACCCCGGCAACACCCCAACCGAACCTTCGAGCAGCGCCGCGGACCGTCACTGATCCTCGTCGGAGGCCTGCTGATCGCCGCACTGGTGCTCGGTGGCCTGCTGTGGAAGACGCTGCGCGACAACCCGTCGGGTAGCGACTTCGCTGCTCCGCCCTCCGTCGTTCCGGTCACCACCACCTCGGTACCGGAAGCGGCCGCCGTGACGAAGATCGTCAACGTCACCACCTACGACCCCGATGGCGACGACGGCCAGGAGAACGACAACCTGGTGTCGCTGGCGATCGACGGCAATCCAGCCACCATGTGGTCGACGCTGTGCTACGGGTCCAAGTCGCTCGGCGGCAAGCAGGGCGTTGGTGTCGTCGCCGACCTCGGCAAGGCAGCCATCGGTACGTTCACCGTCTCGATTGCCAGTGCCCCGTACCAGATCCAGATCCTCACGGCGGTCGACGGCGCGATCCCGGCACAGATAGCCGATTGGGGATCGCCGTTGAAGCGGGCGACCGGCGCGGATCCGGAAGCAGTCACGGTGTCGATCAGCAAGCCCAGTCGTTACGTGCTCGTGCTGTTCAAGCAACTCGCCAAGACCCCGGAATGCAGCAAGAACCCGTACCGCGGCGACATCTCCGAGATGAGCTTCGTCCCCAACTGAGGACGACGCGGCGGTAGTCTCGCCGCCATCGCAACGCAGCTCACCGACCATGAGCTGGTGACTGCAGCCCAGGGGGGAGACCGTGGGGCGCTCGACCAGCTGCTCCGTCGTCACTACGACCGCGTGCACGCGGTGTGCAGACGCATCACGGGCCACGAGGCCGACGCCGACGACGCTGCTCAAGACGCGATGATCGCGATCGTGCGCAGCCTCGATCGCTTCGACGGTCGGTCGTCCTTCGGCACGTGGGCATATCGGATCGCCACCAACTCCAGCCTCGACGAGCTCCGCCGCCGCAAGCGCCGCGGTGTGGTCGGCACCAGCAATACCGACGACGGCGACCACGCCATGGTCGAGCACGCCGATCCGGCCAGCAGTCGCGGAATCGATGCCATCGGGGATCACATGGCCCTCGATGTCGCCCTTCGCTCGCTCAGCGACGAGTACCGCCTCCCCGTGGTGCTCCGTGATGTCGGCGATCTCGACTACGCCGAGATCGCCGCCGTGCTCGACCTGCCCGCGGGCACGGTTCGCAGCCGGATCGCCAGAGGGCGTGCGGCTCTGGCACGGGCACTGTCGGCAGAGTCGGGGAACCAACCGACTGATCCTGAACGTCCAAGTAGAGCACCATGAACGACGACGACGCATCCGTACGCGCCGAGGCTGCCAGCGCCTACCTCGACGAGGAGATCGACGCAGGCGAACGCGTCTCAGTGTCGGCCGACCCCGACACCATGGCCCTCGTCGACACGTTCGCCAGGGTCCGCGACGCGCTTCGTGCCGTCGAGCCGGTGCCCGAGAGCGTCAGGGCCGACGCCCTGTCGGCTGCCCTGGCGGAGTTTGACGTCCGCCAACGGATCAGAGCCACCCCTGCCACGGCGATCGTTCTGAAGCCGCGTTGGCAGCGCGCCTATCCGATCTTCCGGGCTTCAGCAGCAGCTGCCGTCATCGCGGTTGTCGTGTTCGCTGCGGTCAACGCGACGAAGGGCAGCGATAGCAAGTCGTCGTCCTCTGCCACGCAGCCCCCCGCTGCGGCCGAGCTACCGCGAATCGAGGCGGCTACGGGCGCCGCGCCCGCCGGCACCTCGGCGCCGGCGGCCACCACCGCGGCCGGCGCGGCTGACAGTTCCAACCAGAGATTGGCTGCGTTGGTTCCGGTCGTCAACAACCCTGAGGACCTGGCTCGCTACGCGGCGAGCTTCGATCTGCCCGCCTCCGCTTCGTCCGGGCCGTCGACCGACGCCGGTGCCACCCCTGCGGCCACCGAACTGGTGCCCCTGCCGGAAACTCCGCCGGCGACATGCCTCACCTCCACCGACACCTTCCTCGGCACCATCAGCGTTCTCGGGTCGACGGCCTTCGCCGTGCGCGACAACTCCACGGGCATCGTGCGGGCGGTCAACGCCGACGACTGCCGACTGTTCTTCTCCGCCCCGTTGTCTCCCTAGGTCGTCCACCGGCGGGCATACGGCGCGATCACAGTAGGCTCGATCTCATGCCGGGTAACCCGTTCACCGACCCAAATTGGGCGAAGCAAATCGTCGACACCATCGACCGCTACGTCGAAAAGGTGCGCACCTTGGTGACCGATCGCGTGGTGTTCGCTGTGCGCGCCCTCGTGTTCGGCATCGTCATCGCCATCGCCGCGCCAGTCACGTTCATCCTGCTGGTGATCCTGTCGACCAAGCTCCTGCAGCGACTGATTGCGATCGCCACCGACCACGATTCGTCGATCTGGATCTCGTACGCCGTGATGGGCGGGATCCTGGTTCTCGCCGGCTCGTTGATGATGCGCACCCGGTTCTCGAGTGACGACGCATGAGCCACCATCACGTGGTCATCATCGGCTCCGGCCCTGCCGGCCTCACTGCTGCCATCTACGCGGCGCGGGCCAACCTTCATCCGTTGGTCATCGAGGGCGAGCCGTCGAGCACATCCGACCAACCCGGCGGGCAGTTGATGCTCACGACCGACGTCGAGAACTTCCCGGGATTTCCCGAAGGGATCATGGGACCAGACCTGATGATGAAGTTCCGCGAGCAAGCACAGCGCTTCGGCGCCGAGTTCCTCACCGAGAAGGTCACCGCGGTCGACTTCAGCGAACGCCCTTTCCGCATCAGCATCCGCGATCGTCACCTCACCAGCGACGCAGTGATCATCTCCACCGGCGCGCAGAGCCTCATGCTCGGCATCGAGGCGGAATCAAGGCTGCTGGGCTACGGCCTGTCGACATGTGCCACCTGCGATGGCTTCTTCTTCCGCGGACAGGAGATCGCCGTCGTCGGAGGTGGCGACAGCGCCGTGGAAGAGGCAGTCTTCCTCACCAAGTTCGCTTCGAAGGTCACCATGATCCATCGCCGCGACTCATTGCGAGCGTCGAAGATCATGCAGGATCGAGCGTTCAACAACCCGAAGATCGAGATGAGGTGGAACACCGTCGTCGAGGATCTCGTCGGCGAGACGAAGTTGGAGGGTGCAGTGGTGCGCGATGTCGTCACCGACAAGGTCACGACGCTGCCGGTCACAGGGTTGTTCGTGGCCATCGGTCACCGGCCCAACACGGATCTGTTCAAGGG
>DATAJN010000558.1:0-11004 GCA_036262105.1 Ilumatobacteraceae bacterium | reverse complement strand
GTGTTCTACCCCGGCACCGTGCAGGAGGTGCTCGATCTCGGTTTCCACGCGTTTGCCATGTCACGGCTCACCGGGTTGTGGGTGGCAATGAAGATCACCACGCCGGTCGCCGACGGCTCCGGCATCGCCGAGGTGGCGCCGGATCGCGTCCATCCCGTCCTGCCCGGATTCGAGGTCGATGGCAAGCCATGGGAACCGACGCTCAGCGGTCACGTCGGCGTTCCGTTCGCGAACACCCTCGAGATCGAGGTGCTCGGCAATCGCATCGAATGGGCCAAGAAGTACGTCGCCGCAAACCCGGTCAACCAGTTCATCACGAAGCCCGCCGATGCATGGTTGGGCATCGTCGCCGGCGGTTACGACATGCAACAGGTCCTCGAGGCACTCCGCGTGCTCGGTCTCGACGAGCGCCGGCTTACCGATCTGGGGGTGCGCTTGCTCAAGCTCGGCGCGTTGCATCCTCTCGATCACGGGGCCATCCGCGAGCTGGCCGTCGGAACCGCCACGGTGATGGTCTGTGAAGACAAGATCGACTTCCTCGAGTCGAGGGTTCGTTCTGTGCTGTACGGCTCCGCCAACGTCCCGGCCATCGTCGGCAAGCAGGATCACGACGGCAAGTCGTTGATCACTCATTACGGCGCGCTCACCATCGACAACCTCGTCGACTCGCTGCGCCGAGTCCTCACGCTGCGAGTCCCGGCCGATCAGCTCGCGACTGTTCGCAAGTCGGAGCCCGTGCGGATCTCTCTCGGTGCCACTGCCGTGCGTACCCCGTTCTTCTGCTCCGGCTGCCCGCACAACACCGGCTTGCAGGTGCCGGAAGGATCTCTGGTTGGCGCAGGCATCGGTTGCCACGGGATGGTCAGCATCGTGCCAAGGGAGCGCACTGGCCAGGTGACCGGTATCACCCAGATGGGCGGAGAGGGCGCGCAGTGGATCGGCACGGCGCCCTTCGTCGACGACGATCACTTCTTCCAGAACATGGGCGATGGCACCTACTTCCACAGTGGCCAACTTGCCGTCCAGGCGGCAATCGCATCGGGCACCACGATGACGTTCAAGATCCTCTACAACGCCGCCGTGGCGATGACCGGCGGGCAAGACGCGGCCGGCTTGAGGACCGTTCCCGAGATGACTCGAATGCTGATGGCCGAGGGTGTGAAGCGCATCATCGTCACCACCGACGATCCCGCCAAGTACCGGGGCGTCGATCTACCGGCAGGCGTCGAGGTCGTTCACCGCGACGAGATCATCGACGCGCAGGAGAAGCTGCGGGCGATCGACGGTGTCACGGTGCACATCCACGACCAGCAATGCGCCGCCGAGAAGCGCCGCGACCGCAAGCGGGGCATCCTCGCCCCTGCGACCTTCAGGGTGATGATCGACGAGCGCGTCTGTGAGGCGTGCGGCGATTGCGGAGTGCAGTCGAACTGTCTATCGCTGCACTCGACCGAGACAGAGTTCGGTCGCAAGACCGTCATCGACCAGGCCAGCTGCAACGTCGACGCCAGTTGTCTGAAGGGTGACTGCCCGGCGTTCATCACGGTCAAGCCCGGGAAGGCCAAGAAGGCCAAGCGGGCTGCTTCGTCCGCCGCCGACCTTCCTTCGCCATCGCTGCAGGTGCCGCGCGACGTTGCCATTCGCATGCCCGGAATCGGTGGCACGGGCGTGGTGACGGTCAGTCAGGTGCTGGCCGCCGCCGCTCAGATCGCCGGCGTCGACGCCAGGACTGCGGATCAGACGGGCCTCTCGCAAAAGGCTGGCCCGGTCGTATCGACCGTCACGATCGGCGATCCGATCCCTGGTCGTATCGGAGTGCTTCTCGCCTTCGATGCGCTTGCGGCGTCGACACCGGCCAACCTGACCGGCCTCGATTCGGAAGGCAGCGTCGCTGTCGTGTCGACGAGCATCGCCCCGACGGGTCGGATGATCGGCAAGGTCGACTCGCACGGCCTCGACCTCGGGCCGCTGCGAAAAGAGCTCGGCAAGCGAACCGATGCCGGCCGCAACCTCTACGTCGATGCCTCGCAGATCGTCACGGCGCTGCTCGGCAACGCGGTCACCGCCAACGTCTTCATGGTCGGCGTCGCGTACCAGGCGGGGTTCATCCCGCTGCCGGGCGAGGCCATCGAACGGGCAATCGAACTGAACGGCACGGCCGTCGAGGCCAACCTCTCGGCATTCCGCTGGGGTCGCCGGTGGACCGTCGATCCCGACGAGGTCGGCAAGGCCGCAGGCGCGAGCATCGCCTACGACCTCCAGCCGTACCCGGTCGAGGGAATCGACGATGCCGTCTTCCGCGAGCTCGTCGAGCGGCGCGCCGGCGACCTCGTCGCCTATCAGAACCGGCGATACGCCAAGCGCTACGTCGACGCGGTTGTCAGAGCGCACCAAGCTGAGGTGGCGGCCGGGGGAGACGGCAGCTTCGAGGCAACGGTGGCTCGTCAGCTGCACCACGTGATGGCGTACAAGGACGAGTACGAGGTCGCTCGGTTGCTGCTCGCCGGCCGCACCAGGGTCGCCGCGCAGTTCGGCGACGACGCCAAGATGACGTGGAACCTGTTCCCGCCAATGCTGAGATCGATGGGCCTCGGACGAAAGCTGCGTTTCGGTCGGTGGTCGGTGCCGGTGCTCGCGTCCCTGCGAGGGATGAAGGGTTTGCGCGGCACGCCGTTCGATCCGTTCGGCCATGCCAAGGTGCGGCGCACCGAGCGAGCCCTCGTCGACGAGTACATCGGCCTGGTCGAGCAGGCCTCGGCGATGCTGTCGAGCGAGCCGGCCAAGGCGGTCGAGTTGGTCGGTCTCATCGATCAAGTCCGCGGTTACGAGGGCGTGAAGTTGGCCAACGTCGAGCGCTATCGCGACGCGCTTGCCGTTGCTCGACGGGCCTAGACGATCAACGCAGAGCGGTCTGCGGCCATCCGGTGTCGGCCACGAACGCGTTGACTCGGTCGACCGCGTCGCTTCGGTCGTAGATCCCGTACAAGGCCTGCTTCATACGTGGAGGGTCGCCGAAGAAGAACAGCTCGTAGTGGGACTGACGTCCTCCGAACGCGCTGATCGACATGTCCCAGGCCAGGCGGAACAGCGCGACACGCTCTGCAGCAGAGCCGGAGGCACCCTGGAGGTACTTGGCGATATCGGTACCGCGGGGCCCCTCGAGGTCGGCCTCGGTCGGGATGGTGATCAGACCACTCGACGTCACGAGTTGCATGATCTCGACAAGTCGCTTGTACACGCCCGGGAACCAGTTGCGGGCGGCGTCGAGCGGTGGCCGGGCAGGGGTCATGACTCCGTACTGGTTCAGTGTGGCCCCAGCTTCGCTCGCCACCTTCAAGCCCTTCATGATCTCCAGGATCATGATCACCTCGGCGACCATGTGTTGCACGTGGGGTGCGTCGCCAGAACCGATCATGTCGATCACCGCCTGAATCACGCCGAGGAACGCCTCGGTCTTGGCGATCTTCAAGTTGACGACCTGGTGGGCCATGTGCAGAACCGCTCCGGTCTCCGCATAGGCGCGATTGGCCAGGTCGACGTCGTTCATCAGGAGCACCCGTTCCCACGGCACCAGCACGTCGTCGAAGTAGACCATCGCATCCATCTCGTCGAAGCGTGAGCCCAGTGGATGATCGCGGTGACTGCGGCCGAGGTCGAGGGGCTCGCGGCACTGGAACGAGAGACCCGGCGTGTTGTTGGGTATCCCGAAGGCGAGCGCGTATGGCTTCATCGCGTCGTCGATCTTGTTGACGGTCGAGGGAAAGATCAGGATCTCATCGCTGATGGGGAGCGTTGCCAGCATTCGTGCACCACGCACGATGATGCCTTCGTCGGTCTCACGAACCAGGCCCAGCGCGAGAAAGGGATCTGCCATCTCGTAGGCCTGTTTGCGCTTGTCGACCTGCGGGTTGGTCAACGCATGGGTCAGCGCCAGATCGTTCTCGCGAATGTATTCGAAGTAGTTGCGGGCGTTGTCGGCGAACTGCGGGCGACACTGACCGAAGTAGTCGGCCGCCGTGCCGGCACCCATGAGGTTGACGTTGAGGTAATCGGGCATTCGCCCCATGAACCCCAGACACGCGTCGGCCCACACCTTGTGCATCGCCGAGCGGCGTTCCAGATCCTCGCGACTGCGGGGGACGATGAAGCTCATGCCCACGCGGTCGCCCGTCGTCGGCGATGTGAAGGTCATGGTGTCGACGAGGTCGGCCCGGTGCTGCAGGTCGTAGAGAGCGGCGAGCGAATGTGCCGCGTTCGCGGTCCGCGGGTGAGTGGTCGGGTCATCGACCGGCTCGCCTTCGATCCACAGCGTCGGGGGCTCGGACCGCAATCGGTCCAGAACCTGCTGTCCGGTACGTACTCCCATTCCGAATCTCCTCACTGTCCCCAGGGTGTTCTATAATCGAAGCGATGATTCGAATCGCGAACGAGACTGTAGCACCATCACAGACCTTGGATCGAGGGCTGGCCTGCCTTGAATTCGTGGCCGCGGCAGATCAGCCCGTGTCGATCGATGGCACCGCCGAGGCACTCGGTCTGCATCGATCGATCGTCTATCGCCTGCTGCGAACGCTCGAGCTTCGGCGGCTTGTCGAACGCGATTCGGAGGGTGATTTCCTTCCCGGTCCCTATCTCGCTGTGTTGAGCCGATCGGTCAGGCGTTCGCTGCGCGCTGCCGCTGCACCCGTCGTTGCCAACCTCGCCGAGGAACTGCAGATGACCGCGTTCCTGGTGGTCGCCGATGGCGACGAGGCCGTGACGATCGACAGTGTGGAGCCGCGTTCTCTCAACGCTCACGTCGCCTATCGACCCGGTACTCGGCACCCGATCGACCGGGGCGCGCCGGGTTTGGCACTGCTCGCCGCCGGGCCGTCCGACGGAGTCGAGCGGCCGGAGGTCGCGATGGCCCGGGCTCGGGGTTGGGCACACAGCGAGGCGGAGGTGATCGCCGGAATGGCGTCGGTGGCCAGCCCGATCGGCGACGAGGGTGCTGTCGCCGTGTTGTGGCTCGCCGGTGCCGGCGACGTCGACGCAGATGTCGTCGGTCGACGGGTCGCCGAAGCCGCCCGCCGGATCGAGTCCCGTCTGTGAGACCTCCAGTGTGGAGTGTTTCGCGCTCACCTGGGGGCCTCGACCAACTCCACAGGTCGGCTGTGGAGTGTTTCGCGCTCACCTGGGGGCCTCGAAACACTCCACGCTGGGATTCGGGTTAGTTCACACCCCAGCCGCCGTCGACGCGGATGAGTTGGCCGGTGATGTGCTTCGACTCGTCACTGCACAGGAACAGTGCCGCCTGAGCGTGATCGTCGGCCGACAATGGACCGCCGCCGGAGATCGGCATGCGCACCTTGACGATGTCGATCGTCTCCGGGTCGGAAGCTGCCCGCTTGGCCATAGGAGTGAGCGTGAGAGCCGGAAGGATCGCATTGAAGCGAATGCCTGCGGCCCCGTACTGGCATGCGCCGTTGAGTGTCAGCGCGTTGATCCCGCCCTTGGCGGCGGCGTAGGCGAGCGTGTTGAAGGCACCGGCAACCGGATTCGTAGCAGCCACCGAGGAGATGTAGACGATCGACCCACCGATCGGCCGTTCGAGCATGATCTTCACGGCCTCGCGTGAGCTGAGGAACGCCGTGCTGAGGTTCAAGGCCACGGTCGTGTTCCACGATTGCAGCGATGTGCTGTGCAGCGGTCCGTCGCCGAAGGGACGCCCACTGCCGCCGGCACACGCCAGCAGAGCATCAAGTCGTCCATACGTTTCCGCGCACACCTCGAAGGCGCGCACGGCATCGTTCTCGTCGGTGAGGTCGGCGGCCACCCAAGTGAACTCGACATCGGGCCCGACGCGGTCGGCGAGTGCCCGGCAATCGTCTTCGCGTAGAGCCACGACGAACAGTCGTGCTCCCTCACCAGCGAAGCGCTCTGCCGCAGCCTCGGCGATGCCCGTGGCGCCTGTGATGGCGCACACCTTGCCGGCCAGTCGGCCGCTGGGTTGTGGCTGTGTCCCGGTGATGGGCGTCGTAGTCATGGTTGGCAGGCCTCCATCGCGATCTGCGCGAATTGTTTCACCCACTTGGACTGATCATCGATTCGCCACACGAGTTCGAACTCGTCGAACCGCTCGATCGGTCGCAACGGCACGATCGCCACGCCGTCGCGGCTGACGTTGGCCGCTTGCCAGGCGTTGAGCCAGCCAATGCCGGAGCCGACGGCGACCATGTCGAGCATCCGCTCGACCTGTGTCGCCGGATGCACGACCCACGCCGGGTGAACGTCGAGTGCGGCGCAATAGGTGATCGTCGCGTCGTGATAGGTGGGTGCATCTTCACGTTCGACGAGCAGCACCGACTGGCCGTCGAGGTCGGTCGCGTCGACGATCGGCTGTCGGGCAAGCGGGTGGTTCTGAGGGACCGCGACGTGATCGAACGGCACGCGTGCGAAGGACTGTGACGCGAGCCTGTCGGGATAGGGAACCGGCGGGTGGACGATCCCGACCGTCAACCGGCCATCGCGTAGATCCTTGAAGATCCGCAACGATGTGAAGGCCGACGGGCGCACGGCGATCTGCGGATGAGCATCGTGGAACCTGCGGGCGGCGGCCAGCGCGGCGTGCTCGCTGCCGTGGCAGTAGCCCAGGGTCAGCGGTTGGTCGCTCGAGTCCGCCGCCCGCCGCAACGTGTCGGCGAGGATGGTGAACCGCTCGACGGCGCGCAGCGACGAGCGCGCCTCGTGCAGCAATCGGGCACCTGCGGGCGTCAGGTGGACCTGCCTCGTCGAGCGTTCGAAAAGCTGCACGCCGAGTTCGGCCTCGAGCTCACGAATCCGCTGCGAGAGCGGGGGAGCGGTCATGTGTAGCCGGGCGGCCGCTCGCCCGAAGTGCTGCTCCTCGGCGACGGTGACGAAGTAGGTCAGCCGGCGCAGATCCATGTCGCGACCGTACCATCGGCACGGCAATCATGACTGATTCAGACATGATCCGTGTCTCATCGGGTCGTGGACTTCACTGACCCCTGTCGCCACAATCGCCGGATGAAGATGATGTGGTTCCATCTGATGCCATATCCGGAGCTGCCGGAGGACTTCAACAGCAAGCATCGCAGCGTGTGGGTCGACATCGACCCTGCCCTGTTCGATCGTGACGTCATGGCCCAGACCTACGACACCTACATCGATCAGTTGGTCTACGCGGAGGATTGCGGCTTCGACGGGATCTGCGTCAACGAGCACCACAACAACGGGTACGGCCTGATGCCGTCACCCAACCTGGTCGCCGCGATCCTCGCCAACCGCACGACGCAGGCCGCCATCACGGTGCTCGGCAACTCCGTGGCGCTGTACAACCCGCCCATTCGCGTCGCCGAGGAGTTCGCGATGCTCGACCTGTTCTCCCGTGGCAGGTTGATCGCAGGTTTCCCGGTCGGTACAGCGATGGACACGGTTCATTCCTACAGCATGAACCCAGGCACGTTGCGCCCCCGATACTACGAAGGCATCGACCTGATCATGAAGGCGTGGCAGGCGACCGAACCCTTCGCCTACAACGGCCGCTTCAACCAACAGCGGTACGTCAACCCGGTACCACGCCCGTGGCAACAGCCCCACCCGCCGGTGTGGATCCCAGGTGGTGGCTCTATCGAAACGTGGGACTTCTGTGCCGAGAACGACTTCGTCTACGGAGCGCTCACCTACTACGGCTACAAGATGGTTCGCGAGACGGTCGGCGGGTACTGGCGCCGCGTCGAAGCGCACGGCAGGGACGACAACCCGCATCGGCTCGCGGTCACTCAGTTCATCGGCGTGGCCGACACCGACGCCGATGCATACAAGCTGTATCGCGAGCCGGCCGAGTACTTCTTCAACCGCTCGTTGCACGTCTACCCAGGTTTCACCGATGCGCCGGGCTATATCACCGAGGCGTCGGTACGCGCCCGTTACAAGTCGCAGGTTCGGCAAGTGGTGCGCCAGAAGCAGCTCAAGCACGACCTCACGTGGGACGAGATGGTCGAGAACGGCTACGTGGTGATCGGCGGGCCCGACACCGTCCGCGAGCAACTCGAAGAGGCCGCGCGCGAACTGCGCATCGGTCATCTGTGCGCCATGCTGCAATTCGGCAACATGAGCGACGAGCTCACGCGGTACAACACCAAGCTCTTCGGCGAGAAGGTTGCCCCCGGCCTTCGGACGATGTTCTCCGAGTACGCCGATCCGTGGTGGCCGCAAAATGCCCGATGATCGGAAACTCATCTACTTGTTCGGTCTTGCCGGCCATGCGGAACTGTCGCCGGCGATGCGCGCCGTCGAGCAGGCTGGGTGGGAGGTTGTTGTTCCCTCGGTACCCGGCTACGACTGTGTGCCCGGCTTTCAACCCCGCGACGAGTACCTCGACTGGTTGACGACTTTCTGGGATTCGGTCGATGCAACCGGCGCATTGCCTTGCCCAGTGGTCGGTGCGTCGGTTGGCGGAATGATCGCCGCCGAACTCGCGGCACTGCGTCCCGAGGCCGTCACCGGCGTAGCACTGTTGGCTCCATTCGGCATCGCCGACGCGGCGAACCCCGGATTCAACCTCTATGCCACCCCGTCGGCGGAGCGCATGGCTCATCTGTTCGCCAAGGGTGTTCCTGATGCCTTCGCCAACCGATTCGCCTATCTCGGTGAGGAAGAGGCGCCGGTAGCCGGCTTCCTCTGCGACGTGGCCTCGGCCAACATCCTGTGGCCCTTCGGCGAGCGAGGCCTGGCCAAGCGCCTGCATCGCATCGCGGCACCGCGGCTGACGATGTGGGGTGATCTCGACGAGGTCAACCCCGTCACCAACGCCACGGCATGGGGCGGGGCCCAGGTCGTTGCGGGGGCCGGTCACCTCCTCGAGTGGGATGCCCCGGACCAGGTGGCGGCTACCGTCCTCGACTTCCTCAAGTCGCTCGCCCGATGATGTCGCGCAGCGCTTCTGTGTACCGCTCCCTCGAGCCGAGGAACGAGTGAATCCCGTGTGGCGCGCCCTCGATGAGCCGGATCTCCACCTCGGGGTTGGCAGCGTGTTGCCATTCGGCGTGCTCGGGGAACAAGGCAGGGCCCATCGTCGGGTCGGCCTGCAAGATGATCATCGGCTTGGTGATGGTCGCGTTGGGGTCGTACCCACTGAGAGCGCCGCCATGGATGGCCGGGCCCCACACGTCGGGGTCGGCCAGCATCAGCGCATCGGCGCGACTCTGCAGGGCGCGCTCGCTCATATGATCGCCGGCCCGCCCCCAGGGCATCATCGTGTCGGCGACCATCGCCACGTAGTGCTCGCGGGGCTGACCGGCGGCCTGTGCGGACCGCATCGCGGCTTCAAAGGTGGGGAACAGAATGGCGAACACGCTTCGCTCGAAGAGGGCTTGGTCGCAGAAGTACAGCGGCGGGTCCTCGCACAGCGCGGACCGAACGAGACCCGGATGGCTGGCCGTGATGTGGTGAGTGATCACGCCGCCGAGGGAGTGGCCGACCAGGACGACGGGCTCCGAGATGACCTCCTCGATGAAGGCCACCACGTCGGCCGCGTAGAACGGCACAGAATAAGTACCTGCGGCATGGTCGGATCGACCATGGCCGCGAAGATCGATGCGGAACACATCCGCCTCGACGCCGAGCTGTTCGACGACTTCGTCGTAGCTCGTCGAAATACCGGACAACCCGTGCAACATCAACACTTTCGTCGCACTCGGAGAACCGTCGCGGGTCCATGTCAGACCGATGCTCTGATGTATGAACCGCATGGCACCTCCGGTAGTTGTCCGTGCAAATGTTATGCACTATGGTGCCCATCGTCACAGGAGATGTCCGCATTGCATCGGGGCTGCGCGACATCGCCCACTGACACTTCACATCCACGACAAGGGGGACTTAATGGCTCGCCGATTCATGGCAGCCGCGGCCGTGGGAGCAATGCTCCTCGTAGCTTGCGGTAGCGACAAGAAATCCGATACCACAGCCGCGCCAGCAACTGCCGCACCTGCGGCGACCCAGGCGCCGACGGCAACGGAGGCACCCACCGCCACCGAAGCGCCAACCGCTACGCAGGCACCGACTGCCACCGAAGCACCGGCCACGACCGCTGCCTCCGGGGGTGATGGTCTCACAGGCGACACGCCCGCCACGGCAGGCACCGGCTGCGGATTGAACAACGGAAAGAAGGCGACCGGCGACCCGATCAAGCTCGGCAACGTGACGACGTCGGTGCCTGGTACCGACTTCAGCACAGGCCCAGCGATGATGAAGGCCTACTTCGATTGCGTCAACGACAACGGTGGCATCAACGGCCGGCCGGTCCAGATGCTCGAAGAGAACGACAACCTCAAGCCAGAAGATGCCGCCGCTGCCGCCCGCAAGCTGATCGAGACCGACAAGGTCGTCGCGATGGTCGGCGGCTTCAGCGTCATCGACTGCCCCGTCAACGCGGACTACTACAAGCAGATGGGCTACTACGTCATCGTTGCCGGCGTTCCTGCGGAGTGCTTCAGCTCGGCGAACATCTCCGCCGCCAACATGGGTCCCGGCTACAGCGCCCTGGGTGCTGCACAGATCGTGATCGACAAGGGCGCCAAGGGCAAGATGGTCACGATGACCGCCAAGACCCCGACGTCGGACTACAACAACTCGCTCGCCGGCATCTACGCCAAGTCGAAGGGTCTGGAGTGGGAAGACATCCAGGTCGAGACGCCGATCTCCGATCCCAACACGATCATCCTCGACGCGGTCAACAAGGCTGGCGACGGGGGAGCGATCGTGTTCAACTTCACGCCTCCTGAAGGTCTGAAGCTGCTGAAGGCCGCTGAAGAGCTCAACCTGATCGACAAGGTCATCTGGGGTTCATCCACTCCGCTCAACGACAACTCTGTCGCCGCCGCACTCGGGTCAGCGTGGAACGGCAAGCTCAACGTCAACGCAGAGCTGAGCCTTCTCGACGATCCTCGTCCGGAAATGGAGCTGTACCGCACAGTGTCGAAGAAGTACAACCCCGATGCACCG
>DATAJN010000557.1:0-6209 GCA_036262105.1 Ilumatobacteraceae bacterium | reverse complement strand
TCGGCGCCGCGCGCGAGGGCATATGCGGCGGCAGCGGGTTCTCCTGCCTCGGCGGCCGCATCAGCTGCCTGCTGGTAGAGCCGCAGCGAATCCTCGCCCGCAACTCGGCACGCCGCAGTCGCTGCGGCCCGTAGCAACGAGTCGAGCATGGACCGCGTAGGTCGTAGTCGACAGGGATGTTCGCCCTCACCGCTGGGCCGCCGCTGGAGATGGACCTGCTGAAGTAGTGCGCGTGTCAGGATTCGGGCGTGGCGTCCCGAGCAGGTTCCGCGCGAGTGCATCATCCGCGTCGGGGATCGTTGCGGGGGCACGGCTACTTCAAGCGATTGGGGCCGGGCATTGTCACGGGTGCTGCCGACGATGACCCTTCCGGGATCGGTACCTATTCGCAGGTCGGTGCGGCGCAAGGGTTGTCGCTTCTGTGGATGGCGCCGTTCCTTCTGCCGCTGGCCGTCGGGGTCCAGGAAGCAACGGCACGTCTGGGTCTGGTGACCGGCAAGGGCCTCGGCACCCTGATCCGCGAGCGGTTTCCCCGCTGGGTGCTCATCGGCGCGGTCGTGTTGCTGGCATCCGCCAACACGCTCAACATCGCTGCCGATCTCGCGTCGATGGGCGCTGCGCTGGGCCTGTTGGTGCCGTTGCCCACGGCTGTTGGTGTCATCGGGTTTGCCGTGGTGATGGCTGTGGCTGAGGTCGTTGTGCCCTACCACCGTTACTCGCGGGTGTTGCGATGGTTCGCGCTGTCACTGGTGGCGTATGTATTGGTACTCGCCGTGGTTCACGTCGATTGGGCGACCGTGGCGGCCCGCACGTTTCTGCCCCGCTTCCATTTCGACGCCGCGAACATGATCGCCCTGACCGCTATCGCCGGCACGACCGTATCGCCGTACCTGTTCTTCTGGCAGGCCTCAGAGGAGGTCGAGGAGCGCAACGACGGCCCAACGGACCCCGTCGACCAACCCCACATCGCGGCCATGCGCGTCGACGTCTGGACGGGGATGCTGTCCGGCGTCATCACGATGTTCGCGATCATGTGCACTGCAGCGGTGACCCTCGGAGCATCGGGGCCGGTCAACATCGGAACAGCCGAACAGGCCGCCAAAGCCCTGGAGCCGTTAGCCGGGAGCTTCGCAAAGGTGCTGTTCGCCGTCGGGATCGTAGGCCTCGGCCTGCTGGCGGTGCCGGTGTTGGCTGGCTCCACCGCCTACGCTGTCGCCGAGGCGCTCCATTGGAACGAAGGTCTGAGCCGCCGCTTGCGGGACGCTCCGGGCTTCTATGCGGTGATCGTTGCTTCGATGGCGATCGGCCTCGCGATGGTCGCGATCGGGGTGAACCCGATCCGAGCGTTGTACCTGGCTGCGATCTTCAACGGCGTCACCGCGCCGCCACTGATCTTGCTGATCGTCATCCTTGCCCGCTCGCACGGCGTGCTCGGCAAGTTCCAGTCGGGCTGGGCATCCCTCGTGGCCACCTCGATCGCAGGCGTCGCCATGACCGCCTTTCCCGTCATCGCCCTGCTCAAATCGTAGCCGCCCCATTTCATCCTCACGCTGCGGTGCGGTCAGGAAGGTGGCTGAGCTGATGGGAGTTCGCCAGTCGAGTCGATGGCGTTCGAGATCATCGCCGGCGCGAGCTCTGCTGAATCCGTCGACACCCGTACCGGATGGTGTGTCGTGACCCAATCGGATCGAACGGATCAGACGCCGACTTCGAAAATGGACGCATCGCTGCAACCCGACCCTCGCGCTCCTCAAGGCATAGCGCCGGGGCGAGCGGTCCGAGGCGGCGCGTGCGACGCAGGCTCTGGGTGCCCGAAGAGGAACCCTTGGCCATACCTGCAGCCCATCTCCAGCAGCATCGTCGCCTGCTCCGGCGTTTCGATGCCTTCGGCGATCACGTCGATACCGAGCTCGTCGGCCAGGGAGATGATCGAGTGAGCGATCGCCGCATCACGGGTCCGTCGGCCGAGTCCGGTGGTGAACAGCCGGTCGATCTTGAGCGAGTTGACCGGGAACTGTCGAAGATAGGTGAGGCTCGCCCAACCGGTGCCGAAGTCGTCGATCGAGATCGAGACGCCGAGGTCGCGGATCTGGCGAAGGCTGAGCGTTGCCCGTTCGAGGTCTTGCACCAACGTCGTCTCTGTGATCTCCAGCCACAACTCGCTTGCGGGAAGGCCCGTCGCCGCCAGGGTGTCGGCCAGCCGGTCGGCCATGTGGCCGTCGAGGAGTTGGGCGCATGACAAGTTGACGGCAAGTTCCAGATCGTGGCCGGCTTCGCGCCACTCCTGCACCTGCGCGCACGCGGCTTGGATCACGTGCTGCCCGAGGTCGATGATCTGTCCGGAACGCTCGGCCGCATCGATGAACTCGTCCGGCCCGAGTAGACCACGCTCAGGATGCTGCCAACGGGCCAACGCTTCAACACCGATCACGACGAAGTCGGTCAGTTGCACCAGCGGCTGGTAGTAGACGATGAACTCGGCGTTGGCGATGCCTCGCCTGATCTGCGCGGCAACCCCGGTGCCTGAGGGCCGCGACAGGTGCGGTTGGCGATGGCTTGTGACGGGCCGGTTCACGATCACGGCGCCGACGGGTGTGCCATTGTCGTCGCGGACGAGTGTGGTGGAACCCAGCAAGTCGAGGCTCGTGCCGTCGGTCAACCGCACGGAGAGCTCTCCGTGCCACCGACCGGTCAGGTGCAGCTGCTTGTCCGCCTTCAACCGGTCGTTCTCGGAGGCGATCCACGGGTTGATCTCGTTCAGGGGACGACCGGCGACCTCGGAGTTGGTCCAGTGATAGAGCTCCTTGGCCGCTTGGTTGAAGCTCTGGATCCGGAAGTCATCGATGTCCGTCACGATCACCGCGTCGGCGACCTCGGTGCGTAGGCCGAGTGCCTGCTGACGGATGCGGTCGAACGGCGCGGCGACCTCCCACATCGTCACCTGGCTGGCGAGCTCGCCCTTCCACGACACCGGTGAGGACACCAGCTCGACGACGCGCTCGCTGCCGTCGATCCTGCGGACGGTGATCAGCTCCGGCCGCGGCCACACACCGGCTCGGGCTTGGTCGTGGCGGATGCGTGCGGCTTCTCGCGAGCTGGGAGCCGCGAACTCGTAAACGTTGCGGCCGATCAGCTCGTCGTCGGAGCTGGCACCGAGGAGCGTAAGCGCCCGCTCGCTGGCAAACACGATGGTGGCGCCGACGATGACGATGACGATCCGGGCGTCTGGCGAGCGCTCCTCGAACTGTGAAACGGCAAGCGACTTCGGGACCGCAACATCGTTGTCGTTCGCCACGAAGGTCCTCCTCCGCTACGCCGACGAGTCACCAACACGAGCGCTGCCACCCGCGAGATCGATCACCATTGCCGGGTGTCCCCCGTTGGGCCAGCGTGCAGAGACTTCGGCTACCGGATACGCCTGACTGGAGATGTACACGTGGTACTCCTTCGACGAAGACGCAACCAGGGGTCGACGGCCTGGCGCGTGATCTGCAGTCGCGCGCACTGTGAGACTCGCAATCTCGGCGCTCAACGCCTAGGGCCAAAGGGCCTCTTCATCGAGTGAGATCCACACCGCCGAATACCTCGACATGGCGCGATTCACCCTTGACCGAATACTTTGACCAGGGTACTCTGCCCAGGTGGCCGTCACCCGACCCAATCGTGCCAACCCGCTCGCTCTCGCCGTTCTCGTCTGCCTCGAGGAACGTCCGATGCATCCGTACGAGATCTCCCAGACCCTGAAGTCGCGGGCCAAGGACGTCAGCATCCGCCTCAACTTCGGTTCGCTCTACAGCGTGGTCGCCGGTCTGCTCAAGCGCGGCTTGGTGTCCGATCGCGAGACCACCCGCGATGGCCGGCGCCCCGAGCGCACGGTGTACGAGATCACTGCCGCCGGGCGCGGCGAGATGATCGATTGGCTCACTGATCTTGTCGCTACGCCATCGAAGGAGTACCTGCAGTTCGAGGCAGCTCTCTCACTGTTGCCGGCAATGCACCCGGACGACGCGCTCGACGCGCTGCGGCTGCGCGCCCAACGGCTCGACCTACAACTCGCCCACTCTCAGGCGACGACAGAAACGATGACTGCAGCCGGTCTTCCCCGCCTGTTCGGCATCGAGGGCGAGTACCTCGAAGCGCTGCTGATCGCAGAGATCGCCTTCGTTCGCGGTCTGATCGACGAGATCGAGCGCGACGTGCTGCCCGGCATCGACCTGTGGCGGCACTGGTCGGACACCGGTGAGGCACCGAAGTTCGAGCTCGGGGAGGCCGCGCCGTGATCTGATCCTGCCGGAACAGAACGATCCTGCGGCTCGACATGTGGCAACACGCCGAGCCCACAGAACCTCAACCGCAATCCCAATCATCCGGACGAACCGGCCGACTCGGTGCAGTGTGCAACCGCCGAGTGTAGGCCAGCTGTCCACTGCGCCTTGGAGGCACATCCATGTCCACACTCATCGAGGCCATCGGCCTCTCCAAATCCTTTGGCGACACCGTCGCCCTCGACAACCTCGATCTCGTCACTGAGACCGGCTCGGTGGTCGCGATCCTCGGACCGAACGGGGCCGGAAAGACCACGTTCGTGCGCGCCCTGGCAACGCTGCTGCGCCCCGACCGTGGGACGCTGCGCATCGCCGGAGTCGATGTCGCGCGCGACGCCGCATTCGTGCGACGCCGGATCGGACTGGCCGGCCAGCACGCCGCGGTCGAGCCCGCGCTGACGGGTCGCGAGAACCTGGTGCTCGTCGCCCGCTTGTTCGGGCTGTCGCGTGCCGAGTCACGCAGCCAGGCGACGTCCGTGCTGCGTTCGCTCGGACTTACGGATGCCGCCGACCGGCCGGCCAAGACGTACTCGGGTGGGATGCGCCGCCGCCTCGACCTCGGTGCAAGCCTGGTCGGTCGACCGCGCCTGCTGCTGCTCGACGAACCCACCACCGGACTCGATCCGGCGAGCAGGATCGAGCTGTGGGAGACGATCCGTGGTCTTGTCGCGTCCGGCACCGACGTCTTGCTGACAACGCAATACCTGGAGGAGGCCGACCAGCTCGCCGATCGGGTCGTCATCCTCGACCACGGCCGCGTCGTGGCCGACGGTTCACCGGATCAGCTCAAGCAGCGCGCCGGAAGAGACGTCATCGACGTTCATCCACGCTCGGCCGCCGACCTCGCCGCAGCCCGCAGCGCCCTCGCCGGGCTGAGCACCAGTGAGCCGCGCGTCGACGTCGGCACGCGGCGGATCACTTTCACCGTCGACAACGGCAGCCAGCACCTGGCTGACGCGATCCGGTTGCTCGACGCCGAGCACATCACGGTCGACAACATCGCTCTGCGCCGACCGAGCCTGGACGAAGTGTTCCTCGGACTGGTCGGTCAGTCCGCGCCGGTGGTCGGAGCAACCTCATGAGTGCGGCCACGACCACCATCATGCATGATGTAACGAGCGATCCCGGTGCGAGCGGCAGTTCGCTGCTCACGTCCACCGCCGCGATCGCCATGCGCACCATTCGCAAGTTCATGCGCACACCACAGCTGATCGTGATCGGCGTCATCCAGAGCGCGATGTTCTTGCTCATCTTCCGCTACGTGTTCGGCGGCGCGATCGGTACGCCCGGCGTGAGCTACGTCGACTTCCTCGTGCCCGGCTTCGTCGCGGCCAACGTTTTGTTCTGCGGTACCGGCACAGCAGTGGGCGTGGCCGAGGACATGGAGGGTGGGTTCACCGACCGGTTGCGATCACTGCCTGCTCCGAGGATGAGTGTCATCGCGGGCCGGGCGTTGGCCGACATAGCGTTGCTCGCTCTGATCCTGGCCGTGACCGTCTGCGTCGGCTTCGCAATCGGTTTCCGGCTCGGCGGCAGCGTGACCGCCGCGATCGCAGCGTTCGCGCTGTGCCTGCTGTTCGGCTTCTCGCTGGAGTGCTTCTTCATCCTCCTCGGTGTGCTCGCCGGCAACGCCCAAGCCGCGCAAGGGTTGGGGATGATCGTGTTCCCGCTCACGTTCGTCTCGAGTGCCTACGTACCCGTGCGCTCGATGCCGGGCTGGATGCAGGCATTCGCTCGCAACCAGCCGGTGACGATGGTCGTCGACGCTGTTCGATCGCTCACACTCGGCGATCGTGCCGAAGCGATCCTCGGCCACCCGACTCACTACCTCGTCGAGCGCTCGCTGGTGTGGTTCGTGGTGCTGGCGGTCGTCATCGCGCCCAT
>DATAJN010000556.1:0-3975 GCA_036262105.1 Ilumatobacteraceae bacterium | reverse complement strand
TCCGGCTGGTTCGGGTGGACAACCGTGCACCAGCGGTAGCCGCCACCGAGGGTGATGTCGTCTTTCGCGTCGAAGCCGAGCACATCGGTGTAGAACCGCTTGGACTCGTCGACATCCTTCACGAAGACGCTGACGATGGAGATGTTGGTGATCATGTCGCGCACGCTACGACTGGTGGCCACCGTCGCGCTTCTCGCCGATTGCGGAACTCGAAACGCCGCGCTCGGCGAGGCCCCACATGAACACGAAGCATCCCGGGATGTGGGGAGCACCGCTCGCATATCGTTGCTGGAACTCGC
This sequence comes from Ilumatobacteraceae bacterium, assembly GCA_036262105.1. Classification (GTDB taxonomy): domain Bacteria; phylum Actinomycetota; class Acidimicrobiia; order Acidimicrobiales; family Ilumatobacteraceae; genus JAENVT01. The sequence goes on along the minus strand of DATAJN010000556.1, from coordinate 3,676 downwards.
TCGGGTTCTCGCCGACCAACGTCCGGAACCGGCTACTGAACGAACCGAGACTGGAGAAGCCGACCGCCATGCACACCTCGGTGACGGTGAGGTTTGTGGCCCGAAGCAGGTCCTGCGCCCGCTCGATGCGGCGCCGCGACAGGTACTCCATCGGCGTGACCCCATACGTCGACTTGAACAGCCGCAGAAAGTGGTACTTCGACAGACACGCAACGGCTGCCAGCTCGTCGAGGGTGAGCGATCGGGTATACGAACGGTCGGCATGATCACGGGCCCGACGCAGGTGCACCAAGACATCGTCGGGTACTTGAAGCGCGGGAGCCGGCATGATCACATCTTGTACCGCGTGGGACTCAGGTCATGAGTTCGCCTGCGTCGGCGGACACGAGTCCGGGTGGACCGACGATGAGGGGGTCGGGGACACCGACGACGGCATGGTCTTTGTCGGTATAGTCGAACCGGGCAAGAACCGATCGCATGGCTTCGACCCGGCCGCGTTTCTTGTCGTTGCTGCGTACGACTGTCCATGGCACTTCGGTGGTGTCCGTGTGGAGGAACATCGTCTCTTTGGCGATCGTGAAGTCGTGCCACCGGTCGAGTGATGCGAGGTCGCTGGGGCTGAGCTTCCACTGGCGTACCGGGTCGATCCGCCGGATCGTGAATCGTGTGACCTGTTCTTTGCGAGACACGGAGAACCACAGCTTGATCACGGTCATGTCCGATGCCTTCAGTGAGCGTTCGAGCTCGGGCACGTGGCGCAGGAACTCGAGGTATTGCTCGGTCGTGCAGTAGCCCATGACACGGTCGACGACGGCGCGGGTGTACCACGATCGGTCGAACAGCACGATCTCCCCGGCCGTGGGCAGGTGAGCGATCCAGCGTTGGAAGTACCACTGACCCTGTTCGCGTCTGGTCGGAATGCCGAGTGCGACGACCCTCGCCAGCCGCGGGTCGAGGTGCTCCATGAATCGTTTGATCGTGCCGCCCTTGCCCGCTGCGTCTCGACCCTCGAACAGCAGACACACCTTGTGGCCAGTCTTTTGGAGCCAGGCCTGCAACTTCAGCAACTCGATTTGCAGCAGACGCTTTTCTTCCTCGTAGACATGCCGACTCATTCGCTCGTTGTATGGATACCCCTCCTTCCACGTCATGATCGGCCTGCCGTCAGGCCCGATGAGCACCGGGTCGTCGATCTCGTCGAACGTTCCTTGCACCGACAAGCCGCGTTCGACGAACTCATCGGCCGACAAATCCGCCTGCAACGCGTCGATCAACTCCTCGAGCTCGATCATCGACATGCCGTGGTCGCCTCGCCGGGAGTGCGCGTCGTCGGTCACGGCTGAGAATTTAGGGCCACCACGTCCCCTGCGCCGAACAGTTCGTCTGGTATTCACCTGGGCGATCGGTCAGCTTGTGGCGGTCCGCTAGGACATCTGTAACACCAACTGCCGGAGAGCGGTGGTCAGGTCATGCTGAAGGTCTGTTGTCCGTGGAGAGCGGACAACAGGGTCCGCGAGGCGGTGTCGTGTTGACCGAAGCACAACCTCATGCGTACTGACGTCGACATCGACGGCGGGTTCAAAGGCTTGCAGCCAGAGACGCAAGGCGTGTTGGTCGTCGTTCATGAATGGGCCAAGCGTAAACCGCCCCGGGTGAGGGCAGCGAACCGGGTAGCACACAGCGACTAGCTTCGTTGTGCGCGCCCACCCAGGTGAACAATGCGTTCTTGCCGTCGTGACGGTGAGCATGGGGGGTACGGTGGGAGACATCACGACGAGATTCCCGTCACCGTGTGAGTCCGTTCACGAGATGGATCGTGCTCCGGGAGCGTTGCTCCGAACCTCGGTAGCGCCGAATATGGCACATTCCAGGAGCATGACCATGACAACGATTCTCGACGAGACACTTCGTCCGATGGGAGCAGTCGATGACTGACTCCGGGTTGCACATCGTCTTCGGCGCAGGTCAGATCGGACAGACCCTCGCCACTCACCTCCGCCGGAAAGGGCTGCCGGTGCGGTCGGTGTCACGAAGCCGGCCGCAGACGCTCGCAAGCGATGTCGACTGGCGGGTCGCTGATGTCACGGATCGTGAAGCTGCGACGGACGCAGCCGAAGGTGCATCGGTGATCTACCAGTGTCTGAACGCCTCCTATACGCAGTGGCCGAAATTGTTCCCACCGTTGCAACGAGGTGTGTTGACCGCGGCCGAACGCACAGGCGCCTTGTTGGTGAGCCTGGAGAACGTGTACGGCTATGGCCCGACCGGCGGCAAGCCAATGACCGAGGACCTGCCTCTGCTCGCCACGACCGCGAAGGGTCAAACGCGGGCGGCGATGACACGAGAGCTGCTCGATGCAGCTCAAGCGGGTCGCGTTCGGATAGCGATCGGGCGGGCGTCGGACTTCTTCGGGCCGGGCGTGACCGAATCCGCGCTCGGCAAACAAGTCTTCGCCAAGGCCGTGTCCGGAAAGCGCGCCGACTTCATCGGCAACCCTGACTTGCCCCACACCTACAGCTACGTGACCGACGTCGCCGCCGGGCTGGCCACACTGGGCACTGACGCCCGGGCGGCCGGTCAGGTCTGGCACCTGCCCGGACCTGACACCGGCACCACTCGAGCAATCCTGCAACTCGTCGCTGCCGAGCTGGGCCATCCGGTTGGCATTCGCGCAGTCCCGAAGCTGCTCGTGCGAGCCTTGGGGCTGGTCAGCCCGATGATGCGTGGGCTCGCCGAGATGTCATACGAGTTCGATGAGCCATTCATCCTCGACACCACGAAGTTCCGGACCACGTTCGGAGCAGGTGGTACGCCGTTGGCGACGGCGGTTGCCGAGACCGTTGCCTGGTACCGGACCAGAACGGGCGAATCGTGACGGGCCTTCTGGTGGAGAGCGGCGCTGAACTCGCCGCGAAGACTGCGTGGTCTCGGCGGGTTCGCCGAGTGGTGCCCGGCGATGATGATCGAGCCGTATGACGACGCGAATCCCGTCGAGACCGCCCACCAAGATCCTGTGGAGTGTTTCACGTCCGACGCGGGTGCCTTGAAACACTCCACACCGGGGCGCGAACGGCAACTAGCCGGCCTGAACCGACAACTGGAATCGGCCGGTGGTCGATTTGTATCCTCTGACGACGACTCGGTAGCGGCCCTTTGCCGTCCCATCCACTGGCAACGTAACGGCGCCCCCCTCGTCGAAGTTGCTCACTTCCTCGGAGGTCCCGGTGGGATCGATCAGTTGGAGCACCGGGTGGAGACTGTTGTCGGGCTCGACACTGATGGTGAGTGGACGACCATCGGATGCGTCGAACTCGAACACTGCAGCGGGGTTGCTCGCATCGATCGTCGCCGACTTCGTATCACCAACGTCCGTTTCCACCATGTCCGCGGGGCGCACAGACACGTCGAATTTACCCATTGTCGTTTCGAATCCGGTGACGACGAACAGGTACCGGCCCTTCACAGCGCTGTCCACCAGGGCCGTCTCCGTGCCTCCCTCGGCGCCCCAGTCCTCGTTGTGGAAGACCCCGTTGGGTTCGGTCATCTGAACCACTGCGTCGAGGGTGATAGCGGGCTTGACCTCGACGACGTACGTTCGAGAGTCGGGTGGTTCGAAGTCAAATACGGCGGCTGAGGCGGTCGCGTCGATGTTTGCCGACACGCCGGAGCTACCGAC
>DATAJN010000555.1:0-4211 GCA_036262105.1 Ilumatobacteraceae bacterium | reverse complement strand
CTGTGGCAGTCGTTGCGTCGCTACATGGTGGGTCTGGACGGTTCGATCCTGTTGCGCCACGTCTCGTGGACGCCATTGATCAACCCGTGGTTGTTGCTGGCCCTGAATGCTGCGGCCGTTGCCTGGCTCGCCGGTACAGCCTTGACCTCAGGGAACGACGTAGCCGAACACGTCGACGATGTAGTCGGTCGTGCCGGAGTTGTTGTAGATCGACAAGCGGCCGTCTGAGCTCAGTTTGAGGTAGGCGAGGTTGGGCACCGGTACGCCCGGGCGCGGGTTCAGCGTCGACGCAGTCGGGATCGCCGCACCGGTCGGCCAGACGGTGATGAACGATGGCGTCGACGAGTTCACCGACGTCACGTTGACGATCGCTGCGGTGGCGTTCCCCGGTACCGGCCCGGCATTGGCCACGTCGACAGTGCGGGTCTGGCCCTGGCCGAGCGGGCCAGCTGGCCCGCCGCGGCTGTCGGCGATGCGCTGCGGGCTCACGGGGATGAACGTGCCACCCGACGACGAGAAGTAGCCGACGATGTCGGCGACGACGTGTGTGGATCCGCCGGAGTTGAAGATGCTGACCTGCCCTCCCGAACCGACCTTGGCCAGCACGAGGTTGGCAATCGTCAGCCCGGGCACGAAGTTGTGACTGGAGGCGAGCGGTCGAGCCTCACCCGCCGGCCACACGGTGAGGAATCCTGCCGATGTCGGCTGGTCGACCGTCACGTTCAGGGCCACCCCGCTCGCACCTGCCGGAACGGTGGTCGTCCCGCCGGTGACCGCGACATTGATCGACTGCCCGGCACCGACCGGTGTGCCGGCACCCTCGCGGGTGTCGAGCACACGCTTCGGAGTCACCGCCGTGAATCGGCCGGGGCAACCGGAACTCGCCGCCGTGTAGTAGCCGACGACATCGGCCACCAGGCTGGTGAATCCCTCCGAGTTGTAGAGGTTGACCTTGCCGTTGGCACCGACCTTGACCGTCACCAGGTTCGGCACGGTTTGACCGGCCACGTAGTTCAGGTTCGACACCGTCGGTTGCGCCTCACCGGAAGGCCACGCTGTGATGAATCCCGAAGTGAGCGGTGCATCGACGGTGACGTTCAGGACCACTGCAGTTGCACCGGTCGGGGGCACTCCCCCGACGCCCATGACATTCAGTTCTGTCATCGCTTGCGAACTCAGCGCGGAGATGTTGCCGCCCGTGCCATCGCGTGTGTCGAGCAGTCGCGCCGGATTCAACGGCACGAAGCAACTGGGGGTGGGCGGTACCGGCCGCTCGATGCGAACCGGCCCCGTGGAGTACGCCGAGCCGGTGCCGCCCTGGCCCTTGACGATCACGTAGACCCAATACGTACCGTTCGGCAAACCGCTGCCGTTCCACGTGAAGGTGTTGTTGCCGACGATGGTGCTGATCGTGCCGATCTTCGTGCCATCCCACGCACCTGGTGTGGTCGTTGCGAAGATGTCGGCAGTGCCGGAACTGTCGGTGGCGAACGTGATCGGGTACGTCGTCGAGAACGCGGCATCGTCGGCCAGGCGGATCTCGTTCAGGGAGAAGTCACGAGTGCCTGGATCCTCGTTGAGATCGAAGCGCAGGGCGCTGATGTGCAGGCCTCGCCAACCCGCTTTGTAGACGGTGTTCTCGTCGTTGACCGCGATCGCCGGTGTGGTGGCGAGGTCGATCGTCATCCGGTTGCAGCCGGGATAGATGACGATGTCCTGCGTCTCACTCCACGTACCACCGCCGTCGTCGTACCAGGCGAATCTGGCATTCATGCCGCCGCCCGGGGCATTGGCGAAGCTGAACCCGCCGCCGAAGCACACGTCGATCGTGGCCCGGTGATAGCGATCGGTGTTCAACGGCGTACGCAAGGGAAGTTCGACGAAGGAGTCGTTGGCGAATGTCGTTCCGTTGAGGTTGCCGTTGTCGAAGGATCGGATGCGAAGGTCACCAGTGCTGACGATGTCGTCGGTGCCACCGAAGTCCCAGGGATCACCCGACACTGTGGCGTAGTCCGCGCCCCCTTCTTCGCTGGGCGTAAGCACGCGGACGGCCGGCGCGTTGGTCGGCGCCGCTACGGTGTCGGCCCGATGCAGTCGTGCCCAGTCGAGTTGGATAGGGAATCGAGGCGTGCCGGGGAAACCACCGCCGGCGAGGATCTCGAGGCGAACGATTTTCCCGGACCACACGCTCGGGCCGAGCAGCCCGGGGCTGGTCATATCGATGTCGTAGGACGCCCACCCGGGACCGGGCACCGTGAACGGAATGATGTTCTGCGCGCCGGATTCGGTCCAGTAGTGCACTCCCATGTTTCGCTTTTGATCGAGGTTCATCGAAAACGACAGCCGGGTGTAGGCGGATGCGTCGGCTGGTACGTGCAATCCATCGCGGCCCCAAGCGAGCTCAGCACCCCATGTCCGGATCAGCTTGATGGTCGAATTGGCCTGAGCATCGACGGTCAACACACCATTGGCGAGCGAGATGCCAAAGCTGTTCTCCGTTCCGACTAGCGGGATTGGCGGAACGTCCTCGGCGTTGGAGAAGTCCCACGAGTCACCGAGCACATCCGTGGCGTAGTCGCCACCGGTCGAAGCCGAGGGAGGAGGAGCAGTCGAGAAGCCCGCAGACTCTGTGGGGTGGGCGGACGCACCACCGCTGACCACGACGCCAGAAACGACGAACCCGATGATTGTTGCAATGCTCCAAGAGCGGCGCCTCATGTGTCTCCTCAGTCCAGCCCGCTGATGTATCGGCACACTCTTGGAGGTGCTGGAAACATCCTAACGGTGCGTGTCGGCCATCAGCCCGCGCCGTCGTGCTCCAGAACCAACAACAGCCTGGTCAGAACCTCTTTCAGGCGGGTCTGTTGCTGCCTTGACTGTTCCAACTGCGCCTCCAGCGCGGCCAAGATGCGCGGCGTGGAATCCTGCTCAGCCACTGGTGCCACGCAGCATCGAGTAGGCCCGACGGGCACGCGCCGTGTATCGCATCACCTTGGTGCCGCGCAGTTCGGCGAGCTGTCGTTCGGCCTCTCGCAAACGCTCGGCCATCACTGGCGAGCCGTCACCACGCGCTTCGGCAAGCTGCGCGCCGAGGCCGACGATCGCTTGTGTGCGGGCCTCGACGAGTGCTTCCAGTTCGAGGATGCGGGCGCGCAACGCCCACTCGGTGGCGGAATCGAATGTGGACGGCTCTAGCTCGGCCATGGCAACCTCGGATGTCGTTCGCGGAGTGTGACGAAGTTCGATGCCATGTCGACATCGCTGATCTTGCGCATCGAGCCGGGCTGCTCGCGATAGCGACCGACGATCGATCGGACGAGATCGGCGCGCAGGCCTCGCTCGGCAACCGACAGCCACAAGTCGTAGTCCTCCCAACCGCCCTCCATGCTGCGGGTCGACACGCGGTAGCCGCCGAGTTCTTGCCAGGCGGCGCGGCGGAACAACGCCATCGCATCGATGTATGCACCCTGCACGAGGAGATCGGGATCCCACGGCAGATGGCTCGTCAAACCGAGCGAACCCGTCGTGTCGAATCGCTCAAGGATGCCGTACGCCGCGACGACGTCGCTTGGCGCCTGCGAGAGGTGGTGGAGCAGCCGTCGTAGCCCGGCGGGGTACAACGCGTTGTCGGCATCGAGCGCAAAGACGTATGGGGCTCTGGCCGTTTGGAAACCGAGATTGCGCGCGACGGGCAGACCGCCATTCGCGGCACGGGCGACGAGTGCAGCGGGGAACCAATCGGTCTGGCCGAGCAATCGTTCAGCGACGGCTCGCGAATCATCGGTGGAGTGGTCGTCGACGATGATCAACTCCGTCCGCGGGCCGGGCTCCGCGCTGGCGGCAATCACCGAATCGACTGCCTCGGCGAGGTAGTGACCCTGGTTGAACAGCGGGATGACAACGGAAACCTCGGCGTCGAACGACGCCCACGTGGATGTCGTGGTGGTCTCGACGTGGTCGGGGTCGCCGTGGCGTATCAGGCTGATCGTGCCTTCGATCGTGCGGGTCAACTGCAGCTGGGCGAGGTACGCGGCCTTCAGCTCGCTGACTGCCTTGCGCAGCTCATGGGATGGCGCGGCGGGCGTGGCGGACCTCGACCGCCGCGGTCGATGCGACGAGCGGGAGCGACCAGTCCGCCGCGCCGCGACTGCGGCCTCGGTGAGTGCTGCTTGCAGCAATTCGGTTTGCAAAAGATCGGTGGTGGTCAGCTT
>DATAJN010000554.1:0-2811 GCA_036262105.1 Ilumatobacteraceae bacterium | reverse complement strand
CTCGCACCATGAGCCCGATCTGGGGAAGAATCTCCGCATGGGAGCAATCACGGTGTTCGTCGCCGACGACAGCGTCTTCATCCGTGAAGGGGTCAAGGCGATGCTCTCGCGCCAGAGCGACCTCGAGATCGTCGGCGAGGCAGAAGATCACGATGGTCTGGTGGCAGGCGCCGAGGCACTCGCACCGAACGTCGTGGTCAGCGACATCCGCATGCCACCGAACTTCCACCGCGAGGGAATCGAAGCCTGCAAGCTCATTCGCAAGCGCCATCCCGGCACCGGAATCGTGATCCTCAGCCAATACGACGACCCCGACTACGCGATCGCCTTGCTCTCCGAGGGCGCCGCCGGTTACGCGTACTTGCTCAAGGATCGGATCGCCGAGGGTGACCAACTGGCCAGAGCGATCCGCGAAGTTGCTTCAGGGGGATCGATGCTCGATCCCGCAGTCGTCAGCGCGCTGATCAGCCCCGTTCGCCGCACCGGCGGGCTCGATGTCGAAGACGACGCTCTCCTCGAAATGGTCGCAGAGGGCAAGCCGATCAAGGCGATCGCTGCAGCGACGAAGTCGACTCCGGCGGCGGTGGAGGCTCGCGTCGAGAGCCTGTTCGTTCGCCTCGCCGAGGGCGTATCCATCGGCACGGCCGGCGCTCTCGACCGCCTGAAGCGGATCCACGCGGCAATTGTCTCCAGAGAGGAGCAGGGCGAGTCGCTGTCGCGCCTTCTCCCCACTGGCGTCGCCGAACGGATCCGAGCCCGCGGTGCCAACGCCGGCGACACGGAGCAACTCACGGTCACGGTCTTGATGAGCGACATCCGTGGCTACTCGACCATCAGCGAGCACACCGACCCGTCGTCGCTGGCTCAACAGCTCAACACGCATCGCGCCGAGATGAACAACGCGATCCTCGCCGCCGGCGGCACCGTGATGCAGTACGTCGGCGATGCCGTGATGGCAGTGTTCGGCGCTCCGGAACCGTCGAGTGATCACGCCGATCGGGCTCTCGTCGCGGCCCACGCAATGCATGCCGCGCAAACCGTCGTCAACGCTCGTTGGATCACCGAGGGGCTCGAGCCGTTCCCACTGGGCATCGGGCTGTCCACCGGCGACGTCGCGGCAGCGATGCTCGGCTCGGCGGAGCGCTTCGAGTACACCGTGGTCGGCGACGCGGTGAACCTCTGCCAGCGCCTGCAACAGTTCGCAGCCGACGGAGAGATCGTCGTCAGCGACCTCACGTGGGAACAGCTCACTGTCAAGCCGGAAGCCGAAGATCTCGGCCCCCATCTCGTGAAAGGTCGGTCGACTCCCGTCCGGCCGCGCAAGATTGCATCCGTGAACCAGAACGCGACCGTGTCGGTCGCCAGCCAGGAGGCAGCATCATGACCATCAGTGAGTCGGTGATCGACCCCAAGACCGTCGATCGCGATGTCGTCGTCGACGTCAACCAGGTGTTCCGAACGTTCGAGCAGGAGACGGCACCGGTGCGTGCGCTGCGCGGCGCGGATCTCGACATCGGGCGCGGCGAGTTCGTCGCCGTGATGGGCCCATCCGGTTGCGGCAAGTCGACATTGCTCAACATCGTCGCCGGGCTGGACGTGCCCGACGAAGGCGAAGTGTCGGTCGCCGGCCAGCCACTCGTCGGCAAGACCGAGAGCGAGTTGGCGATCATGCGCCGTCAGCACATCGGCATAGTCTTCCAGTTCTTCAACCTCCTCGAAGGCATGACCGCGCTGGAGAACGTGCTGATGCCGGCCCTCATCGCCGGCCGCAAGCGCAAGATGGCCGAGACGAGGGCACGCGACCTTCTTGATCTGCTCGGTATCGGCGACAAAGCCAAGCAATCACCTGCAGCACTCTCGGGCGGTCAACGGCAGCGACTGGCCATCGCCAGAGCGTTGGCCAACGAGCCCACCCTGTTGCTCGCCGACGAGCCGACCGGTGCGCTCGACTCCGAAGGTGGCGAGGAAGTTTTGGAGCTGTTCACCCGGCTGCACTCCGGCGGCCAGACCATCCTGCTCGTCACCCACGATCAACCCGTGGCCGACGCGGCCCAGCGCCTCGTGCGGATGAAGGACGGCCGCGTCGTCGACGACGGCCGACAGTCCGTCGGCAGCTGATCGAGGCGTCGTGAACGAGCGCACGGCAACCGCGGAGGTCCGAATGAACACCGACGCGCTCACTGCTGTTCGCTCCCTCAAGACCGATGTCACCGAGAGTCGCTCGCAAGGGGCGTACCTGGGCATCGCCGTGTGCGCCGTCGCTGCACTGGCGGCCGGAGGTGCGCTCGCCGTCGCCGGCAGCAAGGCCACGGCCGCTCTCGTGGTGCTGTCGAGCGTCGCCCTGGTCTGGGCGGTGGCCGGCCTCGTCATCACGGTTCGCCAGCACTGCCCGGCTGCATCGATCGTGCAGGCATTTGCTGTTTCGACGGCCATTGGGGCCCTGTCGTGGAGCCTCAACTCGACGAAGGACATGAGCGGTTCCGGCGGCCTGCTGACCGATGTCGGACAACGCCTGGCCGTCACGATCACTCCGGCACTCATGTTCCATCTCTTGATGACGCTTCCCGACGGGCGGCTGACGCGAGCCGGACATCGAACGTTCGTCGTGATCGGCTACGCCGCGGCGACGGCGACCGGATTGGCGTTGCTCGCCGATCGAGACAACGTCTCGGTCTGGCCCGTCGTGGTGCTGTGGGCCGCGTCGTTGACCGCCCTGCCGATCTCCCACGCCAACTACCGCTCCGCCGGTGTGGTCGATCGCCGCCGAATGCAATGGATCGGCTGGGCGGTTCTGGTCGCCGCCGAGGTCGC
>DATAJN010000553.1:0-8048 GCA_036262105.1 Ilumatobacteraceae bacterium | reverse complement strand
GCGAGCGCTGCAGCGCGACGTTGCCTGGGACTTCTTCTACGGCACGGTCAACTTCGACAGCGTGTTCGGCACCGTCAACCACTACGGCACCGTCGACATGTTCGCCGGGCGGTTCAACGACGCCTACCGCAAGGCAGAGCTCGACCACACCGAGAACTTCGAGACACCGCTCATCCGCGAGACGTTCAAGGCGATGCTCGACGACTGGACCAACGCCTCGTTCGACCCGTTCGCCAGCCCGGCCGAGACCGCCAAGCCGTTCGGCGTCAAGGATGGCAACAACACCGAGGCGATCACCCGTCGCCGCGTCGCCGCCAATCGCATGGTCAGCGTGCCCGGCGACGAGCAGGTCCGCACCGACGCGACCCACCCGGTGAACCGGATGTTCGCCGACGTGGCGCAGGACGAGCCCGAGGTGTACCCCGAGCCGGGCTTCGAGGCCGAGGTCGCCGCCTACAACCTCTACGCCTACATCAGCCGCAGCGATGTTACGTGGAACCCCAGCGTGGTCAGCGTGTGCAAGGCCAGCCTGTACTGCCCGACCAGCGAGGAGTACGTGCTGCCGGTGTTCCACGGCAACGACCGTGTCGAGTGGTTCGTGCAGCTGAGCGACGAGATCGTGTGGGATGTGCAGGATGTCGACACCGGTGCACCACGTGCCAAGGTCACGATGAAGGCCGGCGACGTCGCGGCGATGCCCAGCGACATCCGCCACCAGGGCTACAGCGCCAAACGTTCGATGCTGCTGGTGTGGGAGAACGCCTCGCCCGAGTTGCCGGAAATGATCCGCACCGGCAAGGCGAGCGTGTACCCCGTCGATTTCTGATCTGGTGAGCGTTCAGAACCAGCTGTTCATCGGCGGCGAGTTCGTCGATGCGGTGGACGGCGCGACGCTCGAGGTCATCAACCCCCACGACTGCTCGGTCATCACCGAGATCGCTGAAGGTCGGGCTGCCGACATCGATCGCGCCGTTGATGCTGCCACGGCAGCCTTTCCAGCCTGGCGGGCGATGGCCGCGGCCGAGAGGGGGCGGCTGCTGCTGAAGCTCGCCGACTCGATCGAGGCCCATGGTGAGGAGCTCGCCCAGCTCGAGAGCCTCGATACCGGGCACCCGATCAGCGATGCCCGCAAGCTCGACGTGCCGCGCACTGCCGGGTGCTTCCGGTACTTCGGTGGCATGGCCGACAAGCTGCAGGGCGATGTCATCCCCGTGGAGCCCGGCTTCTTGAACTACGTGCAGCGCGAGCCACTCGGCGTCGTCGGTCAGATCGTTCCCTGGAACTTCCCGCTCATGTTCTGTTCCTGGAAGATGGGTCCGGCGCTGGCTGCCGGCAACACCGTGGTGCTCAAACCCAGCGAACTGACGCCGCTGTCGTCGCTGCGGCTGGCCGAGCTCATGAACGAGGTTGGTTTCCCTGCAGGTGTCGTCAACATGGTTCCCGGTTTCGGGGTCGCTGCGGGTGAACGACTGGCAACGCATCCTGGTGTCGCCAAGGTGGCCTTCACCGGATCGACGGCTACGGGCAGGCGCATCGTCGAGTACTCGGCGTCCAACCTGAAGCGCGTGCAGCTCGAGCTCGGGGGCAAGGGTGCCAACATCGTCTTCGACGACGCGATCATTCCGGCCGCCGTCGGCGGCAGCGCCTTCGCCATCTTCCACAACCAGGGTCAGGCTTGCATTGCCGGGTCGCGGCTGCTGTTGCACGAGAAGATCGCCGACGAGTTCCTCGATCGGTTCGTCACGTTGGCTCGCTCGATCAAACTCGGTGATCCACTCGACCCGGCAACCGAGATGGGCCCGCTCACATCGCCGGTGCATCGCGATCGAGTGCTCAGCTATGTGAAGGTGGCGATTGACGAGGGTGGCGAGATCCTCACCGGCGGCAGGGCACCGAGCGATCCGGCACTGGCCGCCGGCTGCTACATCGAACCGACGGTCGTGCGCGCCAAGCCGGGTGATCGAGTGTGCCAGGAGGAAGTGTTCGGTCCCTTCGTCACAGTGTCGACGTTCGCCAGCGACGACGAGGCTCTGGCCATTGCCAACAGCACCGATTACGGACTGGGCGGCGGCCTCTGGACCCAGAACCTGTCTCGCGCTCATCGCCTGGCCAACGCGATGCGCAGCGGAATGGTGTGGGTCAACTCCTACAAGCGGGTCAACCCCGGCTCGCCGTTCGGTGGCACCGGCCTCAGTGGCTATGGCCGGGAGATGGGTTTCGAGGCGATGCGTGAGTACACCGAGGCCAAGAGCATCTGGATCAACGTCGACGCCCAGATCCCACCGTGGTATCCCCGATGATCACGTCACTGCGCGAAGCTGTTGCCGATCACGTGCACGACGGCGACACGTTGGCACTAGAAGGGTTCACTCACCTCATTCCCCACGCCGCCGGTCACGAGATCATCCGCCAACAGCGTCGCAACCTGCATCTCGTGCGAATGACCCCCGACATGGTCTACGACCAGTTGATCGGGGCCGGGTGTGTCACCAAGCTGACGTTCTCGTGGGGCGGCAATCCCGGCGTCGGCTCGCTACAACGATTCCGCGACGCCGTGGAGAACCAATGGCCGCATCCTCTCGAGATCGAAGAGCACAGCCATGCAGGTATGGCTACTCGGTATGCGGCCGGTGCCGCGGGGCTGCCCTTCGGCATGCTCCGCGGCTATGTGGGCACCGACCTGCCCAAGCACACCAGCACCATCAAGACGGTCGAATGCCCGTTCACCGGTGAGGTGCTGGCGGCCGTGCCGGCGATCAACCCCGACGTCGGCATCATCCACGCGCAACGCGCCGACCGCGCCGGCAACGTTCAGATCTGGGGCCTCCTCGGCGTTCAGAAAGAAGCGGTACTGGCCTCGAAGCGGTCGATCGTTACTGTCGAAGAGGTCGTCGACGAACTGCCCGCGGTGCCCGGGGCGATCGTGTTGCCGTCGTGGGTCCTCACTGCGGTATGTCTTGTACCTGGCGGGGCGCACCCCAGCTTCGCCATGGGCTTCTCGGTGCGTGACAACGCCTTCTACAAGGCGTGGGATGCGATCTCGAAAGATCGCGATGCATTCACGACATGGATCGACAAGCACGTGATCGGCACCGCCGATTTCGCCGAGTACCGCGAAAGCGTTGGCTTCTGATGACCGAATACACCACCGACGAGTTGATGATCGTCAACGCCGCGCGCCATCTCGGCGCGCTCGCGGCTGCCGACAAGAGTCGCTGCTTCGTCGGTATCGGGCTGCCCTCGACAGCCGCCAACTTGGCGCGTCGCCTGTACCCGATCGAGCCCGTGCTGATCTACGAGTCGGGCTGCATCGGCTCCAAGCCAGCTCGACTGCCGCTCTCGATCGGCGATGGTGAACTGGCCGAGACGAGTGATGCGGTGGTCAGCGTGCCCGAGATCTTCGCCTACTGGTTGCAGGCCGGGCGCATCGACATCGGCTTCCTCAGCGGTGCCCAACTCGACAAGTACGCCAACATCAACTCGACCGTGATCGGTTCCTACGAATCGCCGAAGACCCGCCTGCCCGGTGCTGGTGGCGCACCAGAGATCGCTGCCTCGGCCGGTGCGGTGATGGTGATCATGCGCCAGTCGGCGCGGGCGTTCGTCGAGCGTTGCGATTTCCGAACCTCGATCGGCTTCGGCGACGGAAAGGGTGATCGCGAGCGATTCGGTCTACGCGGTGGCGGCCCCAAGTGGGTCATCACCGATCTCGCGGTGATGGAGCCCGATTCCGCCACGTGCGAGCTCGTCGTCGTCGCCCTGCACCCGGGCGTCACTCGCGAGCAGGTCGTGGCGGCAACCGGCTGGGCACTTCGCTTTGCCGACGAAGTGGCTACCACCGCCGAACCGACCGAGAACGAGCTCGGCACGCTGCGCAGTCTGCAAGCGGCATGAATCCGTTCACCTACGACCAGTTCCCGGCACGGATCGTCTTCGGCGCGGGGCGCCTGAAGGACGTCGGCGCCGAGGTGGAGCGGCTCGGCCTTCAGCGGGTGATGCTGATATCCGATTGGGCCACTGCCGCCGCAGCCGCCACTGTCACCGACCAACTCGGGCCTCGACTGGTGCTGGCGTGGGATGAGGTCGCCCAGCACGTTCCCGTCGAGCTCGCCGACCGGGCACGCGCGGCGGCGACAGAAGCGAACATCGACTGCGTCGTGTGCATCGGTGGTGGTTCTTCCACGGGTCTTGCCAAGGCGATGGCCTTGAGTCACAACGTGCCCATCGTCGCCGTTCCGACAACCTACGCAGGCAGCGAGCAGACCGCGATCTATGGCCTCACCGGTGGCCGTCACAAGCAGACGGGCAAGAACCCGGTGGTGCTCCCGAAGACGGTTGTCTACGATCCCGAGCTCACGGTCGGCCTGCCTCCACAGGTCACTGGCCCGTCGGCCTTCAATGCTCTCGCCCATTCCGTCGAAGCCCTCTATGCGCCAGGCAACAACCCGATCACGTCGGCACTCGCACTCGAAGGCGTGCGAGCCATTCACCAATCGCTGCCGACCGTGATGGCGTCGCCGGGCGACGTCGATGCGCGCGGCACGCTGTTGTACGGCGCTTACCTCTCCGGGGTTGCCCTCGGCACGACATCGACCGGCCTGCATCACAAGTTGTGCCATGTGTTGGGTGGCCGATTCAACCTCGTGCATGCCGACGCGCACTCGGTGATCCTTCCCCACGCGATCGCTTTCAACGCTCCGGCCCTGCCGGCCGAAATGGCCAGGCTCGCCGATGCGCTCGGTGTGCCCGGCGGCAACCCGGCTGCGGCCTTGTGGGATCTGGCGGTGGCCAGCAACGTGCCGATCCGGTTGGCCGACCTCGCTGGCCACGACGGGCTGTTGAAGCGCGAAGACCTGCCCGGTGCCGCACATGCTGCCGCGGAAGAGATCACCGTCAACCCGCGGCCGGTCAACGAGGCCGATCTGCTCGGCATCCTCGAACGTGCCTACGAAGGAGAACGACCATGAGCAGCGAAGCGTTCATCGTCGATGCGGTGCGAACCCCGCTCGGTCGAATCGGCGGGGCACTGGCCGGCGTGCGGCCCGACGATCTCCTCGCCGGCGCCGTACGTGCCATCGTCGATCGCTCACCATCGCTCGACCCCGCATCGATCGACGAGGTCTATGCCGGCGACGCCAACGGTGCGGGTGAAGACAACCGCAACGTGGGCCGCATGGCGGTGCTGCTGGCCGGCCTTCCCACCACGATCCCGGCGGCAACGGTCAACCGGCTCTGCGGAAGCGGGATCGAGGCGATCTTCGGCGCGTCGCGCACGGTTGCCGTCGGCGATGCCGATATCACTGTGGCGTGTGGTGTGGAGAGCATGACTCGCGCGCCGTGGGTTCTGCTCAAGCCCTCCAAGGGCTACCCCACCTCGCACGAGCAGTTGTGGAACTCCGCGCTCGGCTGGCGGATGACCAATCCGAAGATGCCGGGAGAGTGGACGATCTCGCTCGGCGAGGGCGCCGAGGTGCTCGCCGACAAGTACTCGATCTCGCGCGACGAGCAAGATGCCTTCGCAGTGCGCTCGCATCAGCAGGCCGCCGTGGCTTGGGCAGCTGGTCACTTCGCCGCCGAAACCGTGCAAGTTGTCGACGCTCCGCTGGAGCGCGACGAGTGCATCCGCCCCGACTCGTCGATGGAATCGTTGGCCAAGTTGAGGCCGGTGTTCCGTCAGGGCGGGTCGGTCACCGCCGGCAATGCCTCGCCGATGAACGACGGGGCCGCGGCAATGCTCGTCATGTCATCACGTGGTCTGGAGACGTCGCAATCCACGCCGATGGCGCGCATCGTCAGCCGGGCGACCAGCGGCGTCGATCCCCATCTCTTCGGCGTTGGTCCGGTCGAGGCGGCGCGCACCGCCCTGCGACGGGCGGGACTTGGCTGGGGCGATCTCGACGCGGTCGAACTGAACGAAGCCTTCGCCGCTCAATCGCTCGCTTGCTTGCGCGAGTGGCCGGAGCTCGATCCGCAGATCGTCAACCAACAAGGTGGTGCCATCGCCATCGGCCACCCCCTCGGTTGTTCCGGGGTGCGAATCGTCACCACCCTGGCCCATCACCTGCACCGCACCCGCGGCCGGTACGGCCTGGCGGCGATGTGCATCGGCGTCGGCCAGGGCATCGCCATCCTCATCGAAAACCTCACCTGACGTCTCACCGCGCACCCTGTGGAGTTGTTTGGCGTACCCAGGTGAGCGCGAAACACTCCACACCTTGCCTGTGGAGTTGTGCGGCGTACCCAGGTGAGCGCGAAACACTCCACACCGTTGAGCACAGGGGTTAGCGGGTGCGGGTGGCGGCGACGGCGGCGACGGCGTCGAGCGACTCGGGGTTCTTCAAGGCTCCGCGGCTGGCCACCGTGTCGGGTTCGGCGCCGCCCAGGATCTTCTTCACCGGCAGCTCCAGCTTCTTGCCGGACAGCGTCGTCGGGATGGAGGGCAGAGCGTGGATCTCGTCGGGCACGTGCCGTGGCGAAAGGCTGTTGCGCAGCGCCAGCTTGATCGGCTCGATGAGATCATCGATTCGCACACCTTCGTGCGGCACGACGAACAACACCAGGACGCCACCTCCGCCACCCATGTCTTCGAGGTGCACGATCAGGCTGTCGTCGACGCCGTCGATCGTCTCGACCACCCGATAGATCTCGCTGGTGCCGAGGCGCACACCGCCACGATTCAGCGTGGCATCCGAACGGCCGGTGATGACACAACTGCCCTTGTCGTCGAGCGTGATCCAGTCACCGTGCCTCCACACACCGGGATACGTGTCGAAGTAGGCGGCCCGAAACCTGGAACCGTCGGGGTCACCCCAGAACCCGACCGGCATCGACGGCATCGGCCGGGTGATCACCAACTCGCCCTGCGTGCCGACCACTGCATGCCCGTCATCGTCGAACGCCTCGACTGCCGCGCCCAGGTAACGGCAAGAGATCTCACCGGCAACGACCGGCACCATCGGGCAGCCACCGACGAACGCCGAGCACACGTCGGTGCCGCCGCTGATCGACGAGAGCATCACATCGCGGCCGACCTCCTCGTAGATCCAGTTGAATCCGTCGGCGGGAAGCGGCGCTCCAGTCGAACCGACGGCGCGCACTTTCGACAGATCGAACTGCGTGCCGGGTCGCAACCCCGCTTTGCGGCACGCCATGTAGTAGGGCGCGCTGGCCCCGAACCACGTGATCTCGGAATCATCGGCCAACTGCCACAACGCTTCGAGCGTGGGAAACGCCGGGTCACCGTCGAAGGTGACGATTGTTGCGCCGGTCGCCAGACCACTGACCAGATAGTTCCACATCATCCAACCGGTGGTGGTGAACCAGAAGAAGCGGTCGTCGGGCCCGAGGTCGGCATGCAGTCCCAACACCTTCAGATGTTCGAGAAGGATGCCACCGTGCCCGTGGATGATCGGCTTGGGCATGCCGGTGGTACCGGACGAGTACAACACGTACAAGGGATGGTGGGCGGCGACCTGTTCGAACTCGACCGGACCCGGTTGGTCGACGAACTCGCTCCAGTCGACTGCCCCAGGTATGAGATCGTCGCCGAGGTACCGGAGCGCCACGGTTGCCTGCACGCTGGCGAGGCCTTCGCGTATGGCCTGCACTTCGGCGCGACGATCGACGTCGCGGCCGCCGTACCGATAGCCGTCGACCACGAGCAGCACCTTCGGATCGATCTGCCCGAACCGGTCGAGCACGGCCTGCACGCCGAACTCCGGCGCACAACTCGTCCACACCGCGCCGAGGCTCGCCGTAGCGAGGAAGGCGACGATCGTCTCGGGGATGTTGGGCAGGTATGCCGCGACGCGGTCGCCGCGACCGACGCCCAGGCGCTGCAGACCAACTCTGGCCCGGCCGACTTGGTCGCGAAGCTCATCCCACGTGAGCGACGACGATTGCCGCGACTGTGAGTAGCTGACGATCGCCGGCCGGTCTCCCGTATGACGAAGGATGTGTTCGGCGTAGTTCAGTTCGGCATCGACGAACCATTGAGTGCCAGGCATCGTCGACGAGTCGAGAACTGCTGAATACCTCCGGCTGGCTCG
>DATAJN010000552.1:0-7715 GCA_036262105.1 Ilumatobacteraceae bacterium | reverse complement strand
CGGCCCGGCGCTGCCCGCCGTTGCGGCGTGCGATGACGTGGAGTTGGCGGTGGTGCGCCGACAGGTGGTGCGCAACGTCGGGTGCGTGCCCACCACCAGCATGGGCCGCCTGTTCGATGCCGTGGCGTCGGTCCTGGGGGTGCGTCACCGCATCTCGTACGAGGCGCAGGCCGCCATCGAGTTGGAGGTGCTGGCCGAGCGCGGCACCGTCGACGCGGCTGCATTGCCGTGGGCCTTCGGGCTCGACGCAGATGGGATCATCGACCCCCGACCCGTGCTGCAGGGCATCGTCGACGCCGTCACCGATGGCGGCGACCTCGCCAGCGCCGCACTCGCGTTCCACCACGCGGTCGCCGTCGTCGTGCTGGGCGTGTCGCGACAAGTCGCCACTGCCCACGGCACGATGCCGGTTGCGTTGACCGGCGGTGTGTTCCAGAACGCGCTGCTCACGCGGCTCACGAGAGTGGCGCTGGAAGCAGAGGGTTTCGAGGTGCTGACCCACCGCCTCGTGCCACCCAACGATGGTGGGTTGTCGCTCGGCCAGGCGATCATCGCCGGCTACGGAAGGAGATAGTCATGTGCCTCGGTGTACCCGGCAAGGTGTTGGAGATCAGGTCCGAACAGGGAACGCGCATGGCCACCGTCGACTTCGGGGGGGTGACGAAGACCGTCTGTCTGGCGTACGTGCCGGAGGTGCAGGTGGGCGACTACACCATCGTCCACGCCGGCTTCGCCATCACCCAGCTCGACGAAGCGTCCGCGCTGGAAACGTTGCAGATGTTCACCGACCTCGGCGTGCTGGACGAACTGGGCGGGGCCGACGACGGCGTCACGGGAGGGGCCACGTGAAGTACCTCGACGAGTTCAACGATCCTGCCCTCGCCCGATCGCTGTTCGAACAGATCGACGCGGCGGCGACCAAGCCGTGGGCGATCATGGAAGTCTGCGGCGGCCAGACGCACTCCATCATCCGCAACGGCATCGACCAGCTGCTCACTGATCGGGTCGAGCTGATCCACGGGCCCGGTTGCCCGGTGTGCGTCACCCCACTGGAGATGATCGACCGTGCGCTGGCGATCGCAGCGCGTCCGAACGTGTTGTTCACGTCGTTCGGCGACATGTTGCGCGTTCCCGGAAGCCGCGAAGACCTGTTCTCGGTGAAGGCCAAGGGTGGCGACGTGCGCGTCGTCTACTCGCCGCTCGATGCCGTGAACCTCGCCCAGGAGCATCCCGACAAGGACGTCGTCTTCTTCGGCGTCGGTTTCGAGACCACGGCGCCGGCCAACGCGATGGCCGTGTTCCAGGCGCGCGAGCGGGGCCTGCACAACTTCTCGATGCTGGTCAGCCATGTGCTCGTGCCACCGGCAATCGAGGCGTTGATGACCTCGCCGACCTCGCGGGTGCAAGGGTTCCTCGCTGCCGGCCACGTGTGCACCGTGATGGGCACGCGCCAGTACGAGCCCCTGGCCCAGCAGTACCGGGTGCCGATCGTGGTCACCGGTTTCGAACCCCTTGACGTGCTCGACGGCATCCGTCGGTGCGTGCTGCAACTGGAGGCCGGCCGTGCCGAGGTCGAGAACGCCTACCCGCGTGCCGTGCGTGCCGAAGGCAACCTGCCGGCGCAGGAGATGTTGGCCAGGGTGTTCGAGACGTGCGACCGCCAGTGGCGTGGAATCGGGATGATCCCCGCGAGTGGTTGGCGGTTGGCACCGGAGTTCGCGGCCTTCGATGCAGAACGTCGCTTCGACGTCGGCGAGCTGACCGTGTGCGAGCCCGAACGCTGCCGGGCGGGCGACGTGTTGCAGGGTGTGCTCAAGCCCGACCAGTGCGAGTGCTTCGGCAAGGAGTGCACCCCTCGCACGCCGATGGGCGCGACCATGGTCTCCAGCGAGGGCGCCTGCGCCGCCTACTTCCAGTACCGCCGCCTCGACCCGCCCGTGGCAGTGCATCGTGGCTGAGGCCCTCACCACACCGGCGGTCGACGTCGAGGGCTGGTCGTGCCCGCTGCCGTTGCGCCATCAGGACCGCATCGTGATGGGGCACGGTGGCGGGGGACAGCTGTCGGCCGAACTGGTCCAACACCTGTTCCTGCCGGCATTCGGGGTGGCGGCCCGAACTGCCACCCCCACCGACGCACACGTGCTGACGCTGGGCAACGGCGTGCGGCTCGCGTTCTCCACCGACACCTACGTTGTGCGCCCGCTGTTCTTCCCTGGTGGCAACATCGGCGAGCTCGCCGTCTACGGCACGGTCAACGATCTGGCGATGAGCGGGGCGCAGCCACTCGCGCTGTCCACCGGCTTCGTGCTCGAAGAGGGCCTGGAGATGGACGTGCTCGGGCGCATCGCCACCTCGATGGGCGCGGCTGCTCTGAACGCCGGTGTGCAGTTGGTCACCGGCGACACGAAGGTCGTCGAGCACGGCCATGGCGACGGTGTGTACATCAACACCGCCGGCATCGGCCTGCTGCCCGAAGGCGTCGACATCAGGCCCGAGCGGGCCCGCCCCGGCGATGTGGTGATCGTCTCCGGCGAGATCGGCCTCCACGGCATCGCCGTGCTCAGCCTCCGCGAAGGTTTGGAGTTCGGCACGGAGCTGCGTTCGGACACTGCGCCGCTCAACCACCTGGTGGCGGCGATGCTCGCCGCCTGCGCCGACATCCACGTGCTGCGCGACCCCACCCGCGGCGGACTGGCCGCCTCGCTGTGCGAGATCGCCGAGACCGCCCAGGTGGGCATCGAGTACGACGAGCGGTCGTTGCCGGTGCCGGAAGCCGTGCGCGCCGCGTGCGGGTTTCTGGGACTGGACCCGATCCACGTGGCGAACGAGGGCAAGCTCGTCGCCTTCGTCGCGCCCGACCACGCCGACGCCGTTCTGGCAGCGATGACGGCTACCGAAGTCGGCAGCAGAGCCACCGTCATCGGTCGCGTCGTGGAGGAACACGCAGGCGTCGTCGTGGCCCGCACCGGTCTCGGCTCGACCAGGATCGTGGACCGCCCACTCGGCGAACAGCTCCCCCGCATCTGCTGACGGTGCTGGGCCTGGTTGGAGGCGTGTGGCCGAAAGCCCGCTCCGGATGCGCCGTTCGGCACGCCTGGCTCCCAAAGCTCCTTGGGCGCGGTGTTATGCATGGGATTGCCGAAATCGCGCACAATGGTGCTGAATGGGCGAGACAACCGAAGCCATGCGTCTGGAGTCGCGCCCATGCGAACCGGCGCAGAACTCAGCCCCCCAGATGGAGTTGTAGCGGCAGGACTTCCGGCGGACGAGCGCCGACGGTGGCGGCGCGTAGGCGGATGAGTTCGGTGTCGTCCGTGAAGTGGATCGGCACCTCGGGGTAGTGCGCACGGACCTTCTCGAGAGCGTCCTCGTCGGGGTGGTGGAACTTGGACCCGTCGGTGCAGACGAGGATGGCATCGGGGTCGATGAGGGCCAGCAGACCGTCTGTCATGTTCTGCCGGCTCCCGTGGTGGGACAGCTTGAACAGGTCGACGTGTAGCTTCCGCTCGTTCCGCTGCGCCAGCAGTTGGCCGATCGTGACCTCCAGGTCCGCGGCGTAGGCATCACCCGTGAGGAGCAGCGATGCGCCACCGGCCTCGAACAGGACTGCGATGCTCGAGCCGTTTGCCAGGCTGCTGTCCTCCCCGAACTCACCCAGGCCGCGGGTGACCGGGTCATCGAGCTTCTTCAAGAGATCCTCTGTGGGGTCGTCGACCACCCTCATCTGGTCTGGCCACCTGTCGAACAGCTTCTCCAGCCGCTGTTGCGACGGCGACAGCAGCGTGCAGCTTGCGCCACCGGGCAGCTCGAACTGCAGCGGCCCTGTCGGCGGGACGTGGATCGCCTTGCCGTTGACCACCCGGTTCCGCCGGTCCGCAGGGATGAGCGCACTCAGCTCGTCGCCTTGCCGAACGCCGCGTGTGTCTCCGTTGACGAGTGCGTCGATCTCGTCGCGACCGTTGAACCAGATGTCGGCGGATTGGAGGTGCTGCCCGCGAAGGGCATGGATGACGCCATCGATGTGGTCGCGGTCGACGTGGGTGACGATCACGATGTCGAACTGGGGCTCACCTGCAGATGCAGCGAGGTGCGCGCCGAGTCCCACGTCGTACCTCGAGCCGAGCCCGCCATCGATGAGGATCCGATGCACATCCGAACCCGACCCGTACTCCACCACGAGGCAGTCGCCACATGCCGCAGGAAGTGCCGTGAGCCGGACCGGCGCAGTCGCCGGAGCCGACTTCTCACTCACGGTCCCGCTCGTCGATCTGCTCACTCTGCCGGGAGCCCGTCGAGCGCTGCGAGGAAGTCCAGATCGTCGAGGTCGACGTCGCCCTCCCCCGGGCCGCCGCGGGTGACCACAGCCACCCTGCCCTTCACACCGAGCAGTGCAGTCCAGGTCTCGGGGCCGACGATCGCGATCGGGTCGATGCCACTGACCTTCTGGAAGTCCCGGACGCGCTGCTGTGTCGCCGGACCGTAGATGCCGTCGAGGTTCGCCTCGGCGTCCCGTATCAGGCTGCGCACGATGAGCGCCGTCTGGAGCACTTTCACCATCCCTCCCGTCTCGCCGGGGTTGACCGTCGAGAGCAGCTTCGACCACGTCTGTGGACCGACCTCGCCGTCGACGGTCAGACCGTTTTCGCGCTGGAACTGGAGCACGAGCTCCTTGTCGTCCGCGCCGTAGTTGCCGTCGCGGCTGGCGGGCGCATCCGGGTGCACACCGCGAGCGATCAGCGCCTCCATCAGCAGTCGTGCCGCCGGGCCGGCGTCGCCGGGTCGGGCGACCAGCGCCGGGGTGAGCGTCGGCGCAGCCGCGGGGCTCGTCGCACCCGATCCCTTCGCAGGGCTGGCGGTCTGTGTGTGAGCAGCTACAGCGGACGTCTTGGCCTCGGTGTTGTACGACGGTAACGCCCCCCACTTCGAACCTTGCTCTTCGTACTGCTGGCGGCCCTTCGGCAACTCCACCGGTTGCACGTGCCATGGCTCGTGGTTGACGTCCGCGAAGGTCATCAACCCGAACCGGCCCACGTTGCTCCCCAGCCACGCGAAATCACCAGCCATATCTGCGGCCAAGCCGATCTCGTGCATCGAGTGGCCGGGTGGCAGCGCTGCAGCCACCCCCTCGTGCCTGGAATACGTCTGCCCGTTCCAGATGATCGTTCCTTGGGGATCCGGGGAGTGGCGCTCCAGGAACAACTGCAACTGTTGTTGCGGTGTCCGCACGCCCTGGCCCCAACCCACCTTGCCGCCTGAGTCCTCCATCAGCGCTCGAACCCGTTCTTGCATGGTCGGATGCATGCCCGTGAAGTTCTTGGCGCGGGCGATGACATCGAAGCTGACCAGACCTGAATACGTCGGATACATGACCATGTTGTGTTCCCCCTTCGGACGTGGACCCTAGGCCGCGGATGGCACCTCGACGACCAAAGCGACCGTTGTGGCGCACCAGTCGGCGCCGGCCGGCTGGAACTGCGACGGGTCGACGGCCGTGACCGCGCGGCTGACGGTTCGGGCAGCGATCAGCTCGAGCATGTTGCTCGGCGGAGCGCCGATCGATCTCGCCTGCTCGCCCACCGCCGCAAGCTCGAAGGCGTTGGCTTCGAACGGACTTTCGCTCACGACGATCTTCAGCCAGTCCTGCGTGCGCGCCCCCGGAACCGGATCGACGCCGTCCGACAGCGACAGCTTCATCGGCCCGCCCTTTTCGTTCACGTTGTCCTCCGTGCCCGCGGCGAGCGTCTTGGTCTGATACAGGACGTCGCACTCCAAGCGGTCGGTCAGATCGAGCAGTGCGACGTAGAGATCTCGATCCGAGGTGTTCTTCAGATTCATGAAGACGTTCGGCGCTTCGCCGTTCGTCCCGTAGGGAATCGTGTACTCGCCGGCGAGTCCGTAGGGTTCCCGATCGGGCGGCAGGGCCTTCTCACCTGGGCCTGCAGGGTAGATCTTCAGCTGCACCGCATCGGCCAGGGCCGAACGGTGGCTGCCCAGCTCGCGGAGCTGCTCCCAACGGGCCACGTGCTCCAACTGCTGCACAGCCGTCGCCGCGGCGCGGGCCGGATCTCCGCAGGAAATCGTCGACGCAGCAGTGGGGATGGCAGGTGAGCCGTCGGCTCGCAGCACCCGCAGGCAAGGGCCGCCGGGCTGGTTGTCCTCGAACCTCACGCGCAGGGCGAGCGGAGCCGGGGACGAGCCGGCGGCCCGTTCACGCACATATGGCGATGGGGTACTCGACGGGCCGCTCGACGCCAACTTCTGACGCACCTGTTCGTACGCGGCTGCGGCTGCCCCGCCCTCGGCGGGGTCGAACGTGACGGTTGCTGTCGGAAGGGGCACCCACGAGATCACGGCGCGGTACGCGGTGTCGGCAGGCTCCCAGCCGATCGGCTCCACGTCAGACCGACCGGTTTCGACCGCGACCACACGAACTTCTCCACACGGTTTGCCGTCGGGCTGGAGGCAGGCGAACCGGAACTCCTCACCGTCGGCGGGAGCTCGCAGCCCATGCACTGCCCCGGCATCGACCGACCAGCCGGTTTCGGATTTGGTCATCAGGAACGACGCCGGAGCTGGCTCGATGGTGCCGTCGAGGAACAGACCATCGCCGAGGCCACCTGCGTCGATGGGATACACGCTGGGTCGTTGACGTTCGACCGTGCGCTCCAGACGCGACCGTACGGCGGCAATCACCGAGCGGTAGTCGGCCTTGCTGCCGACGGTCTCGAGGACCTCGATCATGGTCGCCGTGAACGCGCCGCGGTGTTCGTCGCCGACGATCAACTCCTTCGCCAGCTCCGACGATTGGCAGGCGGTGAGCGCCACGTGCCCTGCCGTCGTCCTCTTCTGGAAGTGCTGCAACGTACCGTCCAGAAAACCGTCGAGAGGCCGGGGGCCGTTCAGCTTCGAGATCGCCGTCTGCATCGTCGGATCCGCGTCTCGGGCGGTCTCCGGATTCCATTGGCGGACGGTCACGAACGCGTCGCGAGTTCCGTCGCCCGAATGACAGCAGTCGAGCATCGCGACGACGTGCGCGCCGCGCTGCACGACCTCGTCGAGGAGCAGGCCGAGCTCCTTGTCGGCCAGCGGCCACACAAACTGGCCCCCGGCGTCTTGCCCGGCGTCGAACAACAGCAGGTTCTGGAGCTTGCCCGAGGCATCGCCAAAGGCGAACTCGGTCGATGGCAGTTCCTGGCTCCCATGGCCGGAGTAGGCGAACAGAACGATGTCACCGCTCCCGGCTTGAGCGAGGTGCGTCCGGAAGCCGGCGACCACACCCGCCTTCGTTGCCTGACCGTCGATCAGGGTGACGATGGAGGCGGCGTCGCCCAGACGACCGCGCAGGTATTCCTCGAGGTGCCGAACGTCGTTGCCACACCCTTGGAGGGGGACGTTGATCGGCGGTCCATACGCATCGACGCCGACGAGTAGGCAGAAGACCCTGCGAGCCATGGCGCGAGTGTCGCGCACATCGTGACCGGTGTCGCGCGAGACGTGCGCCGGCCACTCCGCGAGCAGCTACAGTCGGCGCCAATGGGGGAGGTGGAGTACACCAATCTCCGCCTGTCGTTCAAGCAGCGCGGCGATCGTGACTACGAGGTCACCGCAGCGATCGACGGCGGACCGACGGCGACATCGACTTTCACGATCCCGATGTCGGACGAGGCGTTGCAAGAAGCGATCCGCAACTTGAGCGAGACCCGCTCGGCGCTGGA
>DATAJN010000551.1:0-5991 GCA_036262105.1 Ilumatobacteraceae bacterium | reverse complement strand
AGTTCACGAACGCAACGTTCCGACTGACCTCGGCCTCGCATTCGCGCTCGACGCCCGGGCAACCGTACGGCCAGATCTGCGAATCCTGGCGATGTCGGCAACACCCGATGTCGCCAAGCTGCGCAGCGTGCTCGGAGACGCCCCGATGATCGAGAGCGTCGGGCGCTCCTTCGAGGTCGACATGCGTTGGCTACCGATGACGAAGGGAACCCGCGTCGAGCAGGCGACCGGCGAGGCCGTCGTGCGAGCCCTGAACGAAGAGGGGGGCGACGTCCTGGTGTTCCTCCCCGGCATCGGCGAGATCCGCCGTGTCGAGCAGTTCCTGGCCCCTCGCATCGGACCCGACGTCGACGTGCGCCTGCTTGCCGGCGCCCTGTCGCTGGCCGAACAAGATCTGGCATTGCTGCCGTCCCCCACAGGGCGGCGGCGCGTCGTCTTGAGCACCGACATCGCCGAGTCGTCGCTGACGGTCAGCGGCGTGCGGATCGTCATCGACGCCGGGCTGGCCCGCGTACCGCGGCACGATCTGGGTAGTGGCATGACGCGCCTCACCACCGTCAGCACGAGTCGGGCTTCGGCCGACCAGCGCGCCGGACGCGCCGGACGAACGGAGCCCGGTGTCGCCTACCGGCTGTGGAGCAAGTTGGAACACGCCACGCGACGAGCGCACCTCGAGGCCGAGATCACTCAGGTCGACCTGGCCGGCGTCGCGCTCGAGCTCGCAGTGTGGGGAACTCCTGTCAACGAGTTGCACTTCATCGACCCGCCACCGTCCAGAGCGTTACAACAGGCCCACGAACTGCTCGTGCGCCTCGGCGCGCTCGATGCCAGCGGGCGGCCGACCGCCGCGGGTCGAGCGATGCTGGCCCTGCCACTGCATCCGCGACTGGCGCGCATGGTGATCGCTGCACCACAAGACGACAAGGCCCTGGCATGCGTGATCGCCGCCATACTCGACGAGCGCGACGTGATGCGCGGTCGTGCCGACGAGTTGCCCGCTGACCTCTCGCTGCGCGTCCGCCTCGCGTGCGGTCATGACCACCACGACCGGGCCGACCGGCGTGACCTCGCCCGCGTGCGCGATCGCGCAGTCGACATCGGCCGTCGCAGCAACGTGCACGTCGACTTCGACGCCATCGATGCCGACCATTCCGGCGCCGCGCTCGCTCTGGCGTTTCCTGACAGGGTGGCTGTTCGCCGGCGGCAACCCGGTCAGTTCCAGATGCGTACTGGCAGTGGTGCATGGGTCGCCCCCAACGACGCGCTGGCCAACGAGCGCTTCATCGTTGCCGCCGACCTCGACGGCAATCGCAGCGGTGCTCGTGTCCGCATCGGTGCCGGAATCGAGCCCGCCCAACTGATCGCGGCGCTCGGCGACAGTGTCGAACGTCGTGAGATCCTCACCTGGGACAAGCAGCGTGACGACCTGGTGGTGCACGAGACCGTACGACTCGGTTCGATGTTGCTCGACGAGCAGTACCGCCCGGCAGCCACCGGCGAGGCGACCGTCGCCGCGTTGTTGGATCGGGTGCGGGCGACTCGCTTGGGCGCGCTGCACTGGACCGACGCAGCCAAACAGATGCGCCGGCGGATGTCGTTCGCCGCCGCCCACCTCGCTGGCGACTGGCCGAAGGTCGACGACAAGAGCCTGCTCGCCACCTCGGACGAGTGGTTGGCGCCGTACCTGCAGCGGGCGACCAACCAAGCGGATCTTGCCAACGTCGACATGGTGATGGTCCTGGGCGCCATGGTCTCCTGGGATCAGCAGATCCAGTTGGCCGAGCAGGTACCGACCACGTTGACGACGGCTGCCGGTCGAACAGTCACGATCGACTACGAGCGCGACCACCCAACGGTTTCGGTGCGGGTGCAAGACATGTTCGGCACACGCTCCCACCCGACAATCGCCAATGGTCTCCCCTTGACGATCGAACTGCTCTCGCCGGCAAACCGCCCGATCCAGATCACCAACGATCTCCCGGGGTTCTGGGCCGGATCGTGGGTGATGGTCCGCAAGGAGCTCGCCGGTCGGTACCCCAAGCACCTCTGGCCGGTCGATCCCGCGGCCGCTCCAGCGCAGCGCCTCAAGGACCGCCCCTCCGACTGAGCCGAATGCGTTCATGTATCAGAGCGATTCGTCGTAACGTCTTCTGATCGAACACTCGCAGAGGAGATGACCATGGCAGCCAAGAAGACAGCCAAGAAGACAGCGAAGAAAGCGCCGGCGAAGAAGCGTTCGGCGGGGAAGAAGACCGCAGCAGCGAACTTCGACAAGTTCATCTGCAACGTCGTCCCCTCGAAGGGCACGGAGAACGACTGGCAGCTGAGCGACTCCATCGCTGCTGGAAGCATCGGCGCTCCGGCAGCGCCGCCCAAGTCGGTTGATCTCCGCGCCGCATGGTGGACGATCAACAACCAAGAGAACACCGGATCGTGTGTCGGCTGGGCCACAGCCGACGGCGTCGTACGCTGGCACATGACAAAGGCCGGACGCATCGGCCAGAAGGTGCTGCTGTCGCCTCGCCACGTGTGGATGGCCAGCAAGGAGACCGACACGATCACCACACGCGCCGAGAGCTTCATCGAAGAGGCCGGCACGACGTTGAAGGCCGCGATGGATGTCGCCCGCAAGACCGGAGTCGCGTTGATGGACGATCTGCCGTTCCACATCCAGACCAAGATGTACACGGGCAGCGAGAACACGTTCTACGCCAACTGTACGCAGCGGAAGATCGCGGCGTACTTCAACCTCCACAAGAACTTGGCCAGCTGGAAGACGTGGCTGGCAACCGGCGGCCCCATCCTGTCGGCGTTCAACGTCGATTCGTCATGGGACAACGCGACGGCAAACAACGGCAACATCGACGTCTTCCACCCCGACACCGTGCGCGGCGGGCATGCCATCTGCATCGTCGGTTACCGAGCCGACGGACGGTTCATCGTCCGCAACAGCTGGGGTACTGCGTGGGGCGACAACGGGTTCGGATATCTGCACCCCGACTACATCGCGGCCGCGTTCTTCGACGAGTCCTACGGCGCCACTATGTGACCCTCACTGGTCGAGCGGCTTTCGGCCGATCGCTATCACCGAGAGCCCGAACGGCAGGTCGACCTTGCGGAGCAAGGCGCGCTCTGCACGTGCCACCAGGCCCAAGACGCCACCCAGACCACTCTGGTTCCGACCGACATCGCTCCTGTTCTTGCCGCGCTCGATGACACCTATCACCGCCGCGGGAGGAACCAGGAAGGAGTACGCGCCGGTCGCTCGTACGAGATCGAGGCCCGCGCCGCGCACCAAAGAGCGGAGATCGGAGCGGCTGAAGCGCCTGGCCGTGTGCGTGACTTCATCGTGGCCGCGCCACAGTCGCTTTCCGCCGGGCTCCATCAAACAGACGACAGCGCCCGGCCTGGCCACCCGGGCGAACTCGTTGACGATCGCCTGCGGGTCGGGGTTCATGCGATGGCAGAGCGCGGTCACGCACAGCACGGCATCGAAGGCCCCGTCACGATGAGGGACCCGATTGATGTCGGCCTGAACGCCCCGGTAACCGGCGTGGTCGTGTATGGCAGCCTTCAGCGCAAAAGGCTCGAAATCGTCGAGGATCGTGGTAGCTCGGTCGGCCAACCACGATCCCGTTGCCCCTGAGCCGCCCCCGGCGTCGAGATACATCGTGCCTCCCGCCGCTGGCGCCAGATGCGGTGACACGATCATCTCCAAGAGCGCTCGCGTCGAGCGATACCACCAGTGCCGCTCGCCCGCGGCAACCATGCGTTGATACTCGTCGTCATCCATGGCAGCGATCTTTGCACGCACGACTCTCCTATCATCGTGAGGTGCCACCGACCAGCGACCTGTCGTCCAGCGTGTGCGTGGTCACGGGTGGCCTCGGTTTCATCGGCTCGAACGTCTGTCACGAACTCGTTCGCCGAGGCGCCGCCGTACGGATCATCGACGCATCGATCGACAGCCACGGCGGCGATCGTCGCAATGTCGAAGGGCTCGGACTCGAGGTCGTCGACGCGGAGATCGGCGACGACGTGGTCGCCGAGGCCGTCGCCGATGCAGACATCATCTTCAACCTTGCAGGCCAGGTCAGCCACATCGCCTCGATGCGCGATCCACTTCGCGATCTGCACTTCAACGCGATCAGCCACGCGTCGTTCCTCGAGACGCTGCGCCGCGTCAACCCCGCGGTCCGAGTCGTGCACACCTCCACGCGCCAGGTCTACGGCCGCCCGATTCGGCTGCCGGTCGACGAGCTGCACCCGACCCGGCCGATGGATGTCAACGGCGTCAGCAAGTTGGCCGGAGAGCAACTGCACATGGTGTACCACTCGGCCCACGCGATGCCGACCACGAGCCTGCGGCTCACCAATGTCTACGGACCGCGCCAGAAGCTGACCAGCGATGAGTTGGGCTTCTTCCCCGTCTTCATCCGCAAGGGATTGACGGGCGAGAAGATTCAGATCTTCGGCGATGGGTCCCAGCGCCGCGATTGTGTGTATGTCGACGATGTCGTCGAGGCACTGCTCGCCGCAACCGCGCCGGAAGCGATCGGCAAGATCTTCAACGTCGGTCACGTGCTCGATCATTCGTTGGCCGAGATCGCCTCATCAGTCATAGACGCCACCGGCAGCGCCGGCGGCGTTCAGCTCGTCGCCTGGCCAGGGGAACAGCACCGCATCGACATCGGGTCGTTCCACACCGATGGCACCAGCATCGCCGAGTCGCTGGGGTGGAAGGCGGCGACCTCTCTCGATGACGGCCTGCGTGCAACCGCGATCTTCTATCGTGGTCACCCGTGGTACCTGTCGTCGACCTGAGTCGGCGCGGGCAGCGGTTTGCCTCGGCGTTCGCACATGCGACGGAACGAATTGCGGCGAGCGGAAGCTTCCTGTTGGGGGCTGAACTGTCTGCGTTCGAAACCGAATTCGCTCGGTGGCTGGGAGCCCAGCACTGCGTCGCCGTCTCGTCGGGCGCCGCGGCGCTGCAGCTCGCCCTCGCGGCCGCCGGCATCGGGCCTGGCGACGAGGTGTTGGTCCCCGCATTCACAGCGGTACCCACTGCGTCGGCGGTCGCCGCGCTAGGGGCAATCCCGCGCGCTATCGACGTCGATCGATCGACTGCGTGTGTCACGGCGGAGAGCATCGAGCAGGGCCGCACACCGCGCAGCAAGGCGGTGATCGTCGTCCACCTCTACGGCTACCCCGCCGACCTGCCGGCAACCGACCTCCTCGTGATCGAAGATGCGGCGCAGGCCCACGGCGCGCTCCGCGACCCTGCGCGCTCGATGGCCACGGCCTACAGCTTCTACCCGACGAAGAACCTCGGCGGCATCGGCGACGGGGGCGCTGTCGTCACCAACGTCGCCGCGCTCGCCGACATGGTCCGCATGCTGCGCGTTCACGGGATGACCACCCAGTACGTGCACGAACAGGTCTCGCAGAACTTCAGGATGTCGGAGGTCGAAGCGGCCTGGTTGCGGTTGGCCTTGAAAGACCTCACCACCGACGTGGAACGGCGGCGACGGATCGTTGGTCGATACCGTCAGGCCGCACCTGGCCTTCGCTGGCAGGCCGAACACCCTGACCATGCCTACCATCTCGCTGTGTTTCGCAGCGCCGACCGCAACCAGACGCGCGCCGCGCTCGAAGCCGCCGGCGTCGCCAGCGCCGTGCACTATCCACTTGCCATCACCCAGCAGCCGGCCTACCGCGATCTCGACCATGCGCTCTGCGCCGAGTCCGAGAGCTGGGCGGCGGAGTGCATCAGCGTGCCGTGCTTCCCGGAGATGACGGAGGTCGAGACCGATCAAGTGTGCGCGGCGCTGGCGGGACTCGGTCGATGACGGCGGTCAGGAGCGTGTCGGCCGTGTTCCCGTGCTACAACGACGCAGACACGATCGGCGATCTCGTCGACGACGTGTTCGCCGCACTGTCGCCGCTCGTACCCGAGGTGGAGGTGATCGTCGTCAACGACGGATCCGCCGA
>DATAJN010000550.1:0-2041 GCA_036262105.1 Ilumatobacteraceae bacterium | reverse complement strand
CATGATGGCCGCGCTCGAGCAGCCGCCGGGATCGCTGTACCCTCCCGGCGGCCTGCCGCCGTTGCGCGAGACGATCGCCCACTGGATCAACAGGTCGCGAGGTCTCGAACCCACGGCAGCTCAGATCGTGGTCACCTCGGGTGCCCAACAGGCCATCGATCTCACGATTCGTCTGCTCGTGAAGCCTGGCGACATCGTCGCGGTCGAGGACCCCGGCTACACACCGGTCACGCAGCTCTGCGCTGCGTTCGGCGCCGACGTTCGCCCGGTCCCGGTCGACGCCGAGGGTTTGATGGTCGACCGAATACCCAGCGGCACGCGCCTCGTCTACACCACGCCTGCTCACCAGTTCCCGACCGGGGTGGTGATGAGCCTCCCACGCCGCCTGGCGCTACTCGACTACGCCGAACGATACGACGTCATCGTGATCGAGGACGACTACGACTCCGAGTACCGACATGTCGCCAGACCCCTCGAGCCGTTGCAACGGCTCGACCGGAACGAGCGCGTGATCTACGTCGACACGTTCTCCAAGACGCTGTCTCCGGCCCTGCGAATCGGCTTCGCCGTACTGCCTCACATGTTGATCGGCGATTTCCTCGCGCTCCGTCAACTCTGCGACTGGCAACCCGCCGAGCCCCAGCAGACGGCGATGAACCGCTTCATCGCCGACGGCCATCTGGGTCGCCACCTCCGTCGCACCCGAAAGGTCTACAGCGACCGCCATCGCGTCGTCACCGAGTTCTTGTCCGATGCGGTGCGACTCGGCTCGCTCAGGGACTTCATGCCGACCTGCGCAGGGCTGCACATCACTGCGATCCTGCCCGACGGCACCGACGAGGAAGGGGTGCGTCACGGAGCCGAGGATGCCGGTGTGGCTGTCGGCGCGCTCGCATCCTGCTGGCAGGTCGACAATCCGCCGCCTGGCTTGGTGATCGGCTTCGGTTCCATCGACAGCGACGACCTTCCCGACGCGCTCCACGTCCTGTCACAAATCCTCGCCCGCTGAAGGACCTTTCGCCCTTGCTGCCACCTACGTTGCGTCGTCGAATGGTGCCAACAGCTCACTGCCAGGAAGGTAGGTGCCCACATGGCTGATCGTCCGCGTTCGCTTTCGCCATTGATCATCGGTGGCGGCGTGATGGGGTGCTCGATCGCGTTCCACATGGCCCGCGCCGGACATCGTCCCGTCGTCGTCGACAAGGGGCCGGCTGCGGGAGCAGGCTCGACGAGTGCCTCGTCGGCGCTCATCAGGTTCAATTACTCGGCGCTCGATGCCGTCAAGCTCGCCTGGGAGTCCGCTCAGCTCTGGCAGCGATGGCCCGAGTTCCTCGGTGTTGCCGACGAGCTCGGCCATGCCCGCCTGATCCGCACGGGCATGCTCGTACTCGATTCACCGGCGACTGCGTTGGAGCGAGTTCAGCGACATTTCGACACTGTCGGTATTCCGTACGAGGCACTCGACGCAGCCGCCCTGCACGCCCGATTCGCGACACTCGATCTCGGCCGCTTCCTTCCGCCGCACCGGATCGATGACCCGGACTTCTGGAAGGACGCCAATGGCCCGGAGATCACGGCGTACCTCACCCCGGACGCCGGCTTTGTCGACGATCCCGCTCTTGCCGCACACAACCTGATGGTTGCTGCGCAGCGATACGGCGCCGAGTTCCACTTCCGAACAGCGGTGCACGAGATTCATCACACTGGTGGACGCGTGCGCGAGGTCGTGCTCGCGGACGGAACCACGCTCCAGGCTTCGGTGGTGGTCAACGCCTCGGGTCCGCACTCGTCGATCGTCAACCGAATGGCCGGGGTTGCAACAACCGGAATCCAGACGCGGGCACTGCGCCAAGAGGTACATGTCGTGCCGGCACCGCGAGGGTGTTCCATGGACGACGGTGGCGTGGCGATCGCCGACGCCGATCTTGGCACGTACCTTCGTCCGCATCCCGGGGGAACCTTTCTCATCGGCGGGCTCGAACCGGAATGCGACCCGCTGGTGTGGGTGAGCGATCCTGACGTGTTCGACGAGAACCCGACT
>DATAJN010000549.1:0-3947 GCA_036262105.1 Ilumatobacteraceae bacterium | reverse complement strand
CACTCCACTCGAACTCCACCCGCAAGGAACACTCGCAACATCCGCGACAATTCTCACACAGCTGGCTTCCGCCTGACGCTGCTCGAATCCCGCCCCGCGCGAGCGACGTAGACGACGCTGATCGGCGCCCAAGTCGCCGCCCGTGCCGAGGCGCGCTGGACCCGCTCCATCATCGCCGACCCAGACGCCGGTGAACGGCTGGTCACATTCCGTCCGTCGCTCGCAGCGGTGAAGGGCGCATTGCTGGCCCCGGTCTCATGCAGCGCTTGGGATGGTGAACGTCGCCTCGCAGTGACGGACGAGTTCGTGCACGGCTGGGTTGGATGTGTGCTTCCAGATCAGGGCGAGCACCGCGGGGACGTTGACGCCGGTCAAGGGCACGCGGGCGAGATGGTGGTCGTGCCGCATGGTCATGGACTCGCTCAGGATCGCCACGCCAAGGCCACGGCGGGCGAGGTCAACGACCGCGTCGGGGGCGCTGGCCTGGAGCGCCACCGTCGGATGCAGGCCTTGCGCGGCGCAGGCCCGGTCGAACACGGTGCGGATTCCCGTGCCCGGTGGCAGGCAGACCAGTGGGTGAGCCACGACCTCGGCCAGCGGCACCTTCCGCCGCTTGGCGAGGGCGTGATCGCTTCGGACGAGAGCGACGAGCCCTTCGCTGATGATCGAAAGCGAATCAAGGTCGGTCGGGGGCTGTTCGGCGCAGCCGACGAGCGCAAGGTCAACGAGCCCGGCCCGCACCTGCTCGACCATCCGGTCGGAGCTGTCCTCGCACAACGTGATCTCCACTCCTGGGTGCGCGAGGTGGAATGCCGCGAGCGCATCGAACAGCGGGGTGACGTTGCACGCGGTGACCATGGCGACCACGACCCGTCCCCGCATCAGCTGGTTGACGTCGTCGACCGCCTGGCGCACCAAATTTGCCGCGTCCAGCGCGGCGCGAGCCGGTCCAAGGGCGGCGACGCCCGCCGCAGTGAGCTTGGCGGTGCGAGTCGAACGGTCGATGAGCTTGGCCCCGAGCTCCCGCTCGAGTTGACGCAGCTGAGCGCTGACGCCGGACTGGCTGATGTGCACGCGCTCTGCGGCGCGGGTGAAGTTGGCCTCGTCGGCCACGGCCACGAAATACTCAAGTTGACGCAGTTCCATGACTACTGATCATAGTAACTAGATAGATCATCCGTTGGACTTCTAGATCCCTACGGCGCATCATGAACCCACTGAACGAATCCGATGAAAGGGATCTCCCAATGACCAGCCAAGAAAAGGCCATGCGGCCCGAAGACATCACCCGCCTGTTCGTCGAGCGCTCCAACGCCGGCGATGCCGACGGCGTCGCCGCGCTCTACGAACAGGACGCGGTGATGGCCTACCCGCCCGGCAGCCAGACCGTCGGCCGAGCCGCAATCCGCGACCTTTGGGCCGCCGTACTGGAGCACAGGCCCCACTTCGAACAAGAAGAACCCCTGCCAACCCTCGTCAGCGGGGACATCGCCCTCACCTCCACACCGCCCAAGGACGGAGCCGGCGCCCGGGCACAAGTCGTCCGCCGCCAATCCGACGGATCGTGGCTTCGGCTGCTCGACTACCCCGAGTTCGTCCCACCGTCGGCAAGACCCTGATGTCCCAACCGCATGGACAGCTGTGAGTCGAATCTGACCCGGGTCTGCGGGCGACATCCGACTCACAGTGGACCCGCTGGTGCGCTGCTCCAGCGATCTGGGTGCCAACCTTCGCTCACTGCGGCAGGTCGTCGAAACGGCTGGCGCCCAGATCTCGGGCTGTCTGAATGAACACCGCACAGAGCCGGCGTCGCATGTGCACACGAGAGCACGAAAGACGGTGGCGCAGACCCCTCTGCGGTATAGCGACGCGCTCCCTGCAACCGGATGTGGCGTCTCAAACGCGTCGATGACAGTCAGGTGTGCGCGATCTCTTGCTTCTACATCCGCAAGGGCTTCCGCAAACCGGGCGTCACGAGTACCTTGATCGACGCCGCGCTGGAGCGGCCCGGGTCACGACGGTCGCATGGCACGTCCTCCCGCCCGATCATGCGTTGCTGGCTGGCACCCCGAGTGACCGCAGTGTCATCCGCTTGGCTGGCCGAACGCAGGGTCGAACGGTAGATGATCCGATGCGCACACCGTCGCCGGCGCTGGGGTGGTCAGATCGACCAGGTACTGACCGAGAGCGCTCACGACGCATGCGCTCGGGTCGGCGTGGCTGGGGTGGCCGTAGCCGTCGTGGGTCAGTAGCACGGCGTTGCCCAACAACTTCTCGACCTTCTGTGCGTTGGCCAGGGGGGTGTTTGGATCGAAACGGGTGCCGATCAGCAGGATCGGGTTCGGTGTCTTCGCGTTCCAGGGTCCGGTGTAGCGATTGACGCTGCGGGCCGGCCACGACGCGCACGGCGCGGCGACCAGCCACGCCATTGGTGCTGCACCGAGGCGACTGACGGTCTCCAACCGGTTGACCACCTCCGGCCACTGACGAGGGTCTCGCCGGGTCGGGCTGTCGGCGCACAGCAGCACTGTGTTCGTCTCGATCGCGTGGTGGAACTGCTCGGAGGCGTCGCCGCTCAGCAGACCCTCGAGCGCACTGGCGTCGCCCGCTTCGGCCTGGGCGAGCAGGGCTCCGACCGCGGGCCACAGCGATGGATCCGGTAGCTGGGCGAACTTGATCAACGTCAGCATCTCGCCGTAGTCCAGCTCACCCGGCGGTGTCGCCGAGGGTGCCGGGATCGGCGTACGGCGTATCCCGGCGAGGATCCTGTGCACCCGACGTGCCACCGAACCGTCGCCGGCCAGTGGGCACAGTTCGGGCCCGGCCTGTTCGCACAACTTCACGAACTGGTCGAACTCCTGGTCGACGGAGACCAGTGTGGTCGCCAGCAACCGCTCCGTGCTCGTCGTGAACGCGACGGGGTCCTCGACGCCGTCGAGGGCCATCGCTCGCACGTGATCCGGGAACATGTTGGCGTAGGTCTCGCCGATGAACGTGCCGACCGATTCGCCGAAGTAGTTGAGCGCCGGATCACCGACGGCACGGCGGAGGTAGTCGAGATCTCGAGCGGTGTCGGCGGTGGAGATGTGCGAGAGGAGATCACCGTTCAACGCTCCGCACCGCTCGGCCAGGTCGACCGTCTTGGCCACGAACCGACGTTGCTCACGGGCCGAGGTCGGAACCGAGATGCCCTGCCAGAAGGCGGCCCGTTCGGCGCTGCTGGCAAAGCAGCTCACGGGGGCACTCCGCGCAGTGCCGCGGAGGTCCCAGCCGACGACGTCGAAGCGACCCTCGGTCAGCGCGTCGAGCGCCTCCCCGCGACCGAACGCCATGTCGACACCGGAGTCACCCGGGCCGCCCGGATTGACGAACAGCGATCCGATCCGGCGTTCGGGATGGCTGGCACGGTGGCGAGTCACGGCGAGTTGGATCATCCGGCCGTCAGGATGCACCCAGTCGAGCGGCACCTGAACGGTCGCACAGTCGAACGCAGGACCACACGCCTCCCAGGCGATGGTGGACGCGGGCGTCGACCCACCGTCGGTGTCGGCGAACGCCGGGACGGGCGCGGCGACCGCGAGGGCCGCGACGACGGCCATGATCGCGCCGTGACGGCGGGACGAGCGGCGCGGCGATTCGGGTTTGGTAGGCATCTTCTGCTCCTCCTGGGTAGCGGTCGGGTCTGGAACGTCCTGCTGATCGGGATCCGGTTGGATGATCCGCGTCTTGACGATCGGTTCCTTCTTCGACACCAGGCCACGGTCGCACCAACAGCGTCTCTCCGGAAGCCGGGGTACTGGTGAACCTGGGGATCGGGTTTCTGGTGTGTTAGGCCCGCTTCAGCTGCGCAAGAACAGCAGCACGGCCAGTACCCGGCGGGATTCGCTGCCCGTCGACGGCAGGCCGAGCTTCGAAAAGACCGTCGACACGTACTTCTCTACGGCGCG